>JAIXWH010000051.1 GCA_027484165.1 Chitinophagaceae bacterium
CCAAAAACTAATATATCAAGAGTATCTTTTGGGTATTTGGTTTTAATCAATTCGCTCAAAGCCATGGCTACCTTTTTTGCAGGAGTGATTCTGTCTTCTCCATAAAGTATCATGGAATGAGAGATATCAATCATCAATACGGTTGAAGTCTGTGCTTTAAAATCTGTTTCTCTGATTTCAAGATCATCTTCATTCATGCGAAAACTCTCTATACCATTATTTACTTGTGCATTGCGAATCGAAGAAGTGAAGTCGATTTGTTCCATTGTGTCACCAAATTGGAATGGTCTGGTTTCTGGATTGATTTCATCGCCGCTGCCTGATTTGAAGGCACGATGATTTCCCTTTTTAGATTTTTTAATCTTCCCAAATATTTCTTCCAGACTTTTCTTGCGAATGGTTTGCTCAGTTTTTGGAGTAATCTTTATATCACCGGTTTGATTGTTCTCATCAATATATCCTTTTGATTTAAGATCCTCAATGAAGTCGCCGATTCCATATTCATTATCTGTTAATTTGTACTCTTTGTCTAATTCAGTCAGCCATTGAATAGCTTCATTGTAATCACCACTTGTATGGGTGAGCAATTGAGTGAAAATATCAAAGAGTTTTTCAAAGCTACTTTTTATAGATTCGTTGGGATTATATTTTGAGAAATGAAAGCTACGCATGTTATCTAGTTGCTACACAAGATACACAACAAATACATGGCTAGTTTGTTTGAAAATTAAAATTTATTTATTTTATACGGAAATAATTATTAGGATTTTAAAGATAAAGCCTACAGTTAAAACCTCAGGCTTGCAAGATGTTTATTAAAAGTCAAATAGTATTTTTTAAAACTCTTGGTATCAATTGTTCCAGCATCATGCAATCAGCCAAAACAATTGCCGTGGCTGCTTCTACAATTACAGGTGCCCTAAGCGCAACACATAAATCATGTCTTCCTTCAATGGAGAAATTTTCTATTTGATTGGTTTGCCAATTTAAACTTTCTTGAGCTTTAGGGGTAGAGGATGCAGGTTTTACAGCAATTTTTAATACCAATTCGTTACCATTGGAAATGCCCCCAATGATTCCTCCTGCATGATTGGTTTTGGTTTTTCCATCTGCAGTTTCAATACTATCGTTGTGCTCACTGCCATGCATGCTCGCTGCAGCAAAACCGGTTCCAAATTCTATTCCTCTGACAGCTGGGATAGAAAATATAATATGCGAGAGCATTGACTCTAGAGAATTGAAATAAGGTTCTCCAAGGCCAACAGGTAAACCATTTACTTTACATTCGATAATACCACCAACAGAATCATTGGCATCAACGGCTTTCTGTAGTCCCAATTCAATATCTTTTTCTCCACCAATTGATACTACTTTTGCGTTTATTGAAATATTAGGTATCAGCTTTTTTGCAATTACTCCAGCAGCAACAATACCTGTAGTTAATCTTGCACTAAAATGTCCGCTGCCTCTGTAATCTTCATATCCTCCAAATTTTTGATGAGCTACCCAATCGGCATGTCCCGGCCTAGGAATAGCTCTTTGTTTATCGTAATCTTCGCTTCTTATATTTTTATTTTCAAATAATATAGTAAGAGGAAATCCTGTTGTCTTTTCATTAAAGACACCACTCATAAAAATGGGTAGATCTGTTTCTTTTCTGGGGGTAGTGCCTTTATGCATGCCGCCTTTTCTTCTTTCCAAATCTGAGAAAAAGTCTTCTACTGAAATAGTTAATCCAGCAGGAACGCCGTCAATAGTGAACCCAACGCTTGGGCCATGAGATTCTCCAAAAATATGTATGCGAAAAAGGGTGCCAAAACTATTCATGTGTTTGAATTTAAATTTGAACTAATGCGCCTAAACTTTTAAGATCTTCAAAAAAATCAGGATAAGATTTTTTTATAGCCATAGCATCTTCAATGCTGCTTGGACTTGTTGCGCCTAATGCAGCTATACTGCAGGCCATTACAATTCTATGGTCAGCATGAGATTTCAAATTGGCTCCATTAATTTCTCCGCCACCATCAATAATCATTAAATCATCCTGAATTAAAATCGGTACCCCCATCTTTCCAAATTCTTCTTGTAAAGTTATACTTCTGTTGCTTTCTTTATGTATTAATCTGTCAATGCCTTTAATAACAGATTTTCCATCACAATAAGCAGCGAGTGCTACAAGGGGAGGGAATAGGTCAGGGCAATCGGTAGCATCAAAATAAAATGATATAAGCGAAGTTTTTCTGATTTCAATTTGATCGGTTTCAATAGAGATTAAACAGCCACTACTCATCAATACTTGTAAAATAGCTTTATCAGCTTGAGCAGAGAAAAGATCTAAACCTTTTATAACTATATTGCCTGCGATCGCTCCAGCCACCAATAAAAAAGAAGCACTGCTCCAGTCTCCTTCAATTGTATGTTGTACTCTTTTTTGTTCAGGTAAGTGAAATGATGATTTAAAAGTAAATTTTTCGTAATTGTCATTCATAGGAACATTAAGTCCAAAAGATTCAATTACTGAAAGTGTTAAGTCGATATAGGGTTTACTCTTTAAATTATTTACAGTTATGCAGGTATCTTCTGGTAATGATGATGCCGAGTATGCCATCAATAAGCCGGTTAAGAATTGTGAACTTAATTCTGCATCGATAGTGATATCTTTTGGTTTTAATGGGCCTTTGATTGTTAAAGGAAGTTTGCCTTCGTTGGAATTAAATTCAACCGAGAGTTCAGGAAAAATAGTATCAAAAAAGTCCATGGGTCTTCTCGAAAGACTTCCGCTACCGTTTAAGGTTATTCGCTTGTTACTCAATGCTGCTATCGAAGAAAACATTCTTGAACTTAATCCGCTTTCACCGCATTCTATATTTGAATTGACAGGTTTTACGCCTTTACTCTTTATTTTTATTTGATCTCCAATATATTCGATTTCTGCGCCCAGGTTTTGAATGATAGATATTGCAGATTGGTCATCATTACTTTTGCCTGGATTTGATAATGTAGTTTCACCTTCGCCTATTAATGCAGCAGCACAAGCCCTTTGCATCATGCTTTTGGAAGCAGGTGTATGAATGGTTCCCGATAAAATGGAAGGGTGTATTTTCACATTCATGATTGGCTTGCTTTTTCTCGTTACAAAAACTTTGATACTTCTTTTATTGGTAGAGGTTGAATCCCCCCCTTCCCAATTTTATTCAATAAAATAAAACTGATTGTATCTCCGTTTTTTTTCTTGTCCATTGAAATGACTTCAAGGATTTTTGTTTTGTCTATTTTTATTTTTGTTGGTAATCCATAATTCGAAAGTAAAAGGGTTAGCTCTATTACTTTTTTAAAATCACAATTCGCTTCTGAAATTTTAGCAGCGTAAGTCATTCCAATTGCTACAGCATGTCCATGTGAAATTTTATATTGATTTTCAATTGCATGACCAATCGTATGTCCAAAGTTGAGTAGCTTTCTTTCGCCTTTTTCGTATTCATCTGACTGAACAATCTTTAATTTTATTTTCACATTTCGTTCAATGAGATTTGCCAATTCTGTTTTTTTATGCTGATAGAATTTCAAATTGTTTTTTTGAAGTAAAGCAAACATTTTAGCATCTTTGATACAAGCGTGTTTGATGATTTCAGCAAATCCGTTTTGCCATTCTTTTTCTGGAAGTGTCTTTAAAAAGGCCCAATCATAAATAATATGTGAAGGTTGATTGGTAAAGCCAATCAGATTTTTATAAATCCCAATATTGATTCCATTCTTCCCGCCAACAGCGGCATCAACCATGCCTAAAAGGGTAGTGGGTACAAATGCAAATGGAATTCCACGCATATAAATTGAAGCGATGTATCCTGTAATATCTGTTATCACGCCTCCTCCAACTCCAATAAGTACATTGCTTTTATCCGCCTTTAATGCGATGAGTTTATTGATTATATTATCTACAGTAGCCTGTGATTTGTTTGCTTCTCCCGGTTTTAAGATTATTGATTTGTATGCTTTGAATTTATTTTGATGGAGATTAAAAACATTTTCATCGGCAATTATAATAATTTTTTCTTTGTTGAAAAGTCTTTTGATTTCGCTAAAAGATGCATTGAAAAGTATCTTTGTAGAAGCGTTTTTAAATTTGACAATCTTGCTTTTCATTATTTGTAAAACTTTGTCTGATAGATTAAGGGTTCATGATTTTATTTTGATGGTTGATGCTTTCCATGTGAACTGCATCAAAATACCTTATGATAAAATCTCTGCTCAAGCCCATTTTAACTCCATTACTTAACAGCCTTTCTCGTATTTCATTCCATCTGTTGGTTTGAAGAATAGTGATATTGTTATCTTTTTTATATTCTCCTAATATTTCAACAGCTTTCATTCTTTGGGATAATATTTGAATCAATTCGTCATCTAGCTGATCAATATTTTGTCTTATTTTTTCAAAGGCGCTGGTTAAGTCTTTATTTTCAATATTTTCTATTCTCCAAATAATCTTATTGATTAATAAATCAAATTCATGTGGGGTGATTTGTTGTTGAGCATCGCTAAGCGCATGATCAGGATCGATATGGCTTTCTATCATTAATCCATCATAATCAAGATCAATACTTTTTTGAGCTACTTCAAATAGTAATTTTCGATTGCCGCAAATGTGCGAGGGATCGCAGAGCATCATCAAATCGGGGTATCTTCTTTTCATTTCAATAGCCAGATGCCACATGGGTGGGTTTCTGTAAATGGTATTGCCATAAGTTGAAAAACCGCGGTGTATGAGTCCAATTTCGTTAATACCTGATTTAGATATACGTTCTACTGCACCCATCCAAAGTTCGATGTCGGGATTAATGGGATTCTTTATTAAGATGGGGATGTTAGTTCCTTTTAATGCATCAGCTATTTCTTGAACACTAAAAGGATTAACTGTAGTTCTTGCTCCTAACCATAAAACATCAATGTCGAAATTTAGTGCTTCTTCAACTTGTTTGGCAGTAGCTACTTCTACTGTTACAGGAAGTCCTGTAATTTCTTTTGCCTTTTTTAGCCAGGGAAGTGCAGCCGATCCTATGCCTTCAAATTGTCCGGGTCTTGTTCTGGGCTTCCAAATGCCTGCTCTTAGAAGATTTACTTTTTGAGTATCGGCCAACTGTTTTGCGGTTATGATAACCTGTTCTTCAGTTTCGGCAGAACAAGGTCCTGATATAATTAAAGGATGTCTGTTTTCTGTAGAAAGAAGAGATTTTTTATTTCCATCGACAGGTATGTTTTTGATGCTTTGCATTAGTATTGCAAAATTAGTTGAAATAGTACACTTATTTGTTTTTCAATTCAGCTGAAATTTAGCGCCTTAATTAAACAAGCAACATAACATCATAATAAGAGTTTCATAATGTGTTTAAAAAATCGTGTACGGGTAAAAAAAATTGCTGTTTATATGTAGATAAGTTAAATTGCACATAAAAATATACAATCTGTGACCAAGCCAATCCCATATTTATTTCTGAAAAGCTTTTTTTTATTTTTATTTTTTTTCATCCTACAGTCAAATACTCACGCTAACAATTTTCACCCTAACGGCGTTTCTCCTGTAGCTATTGACGACAATTTTACCACCAATGAAGATGTTCAATTGGTGGCGAACATAGGTAACAATGATTCTCAGAGTAATAGTGGCAATAATGTGTGGTCAATTTTGTTCAACCCCAGTCATGGAATTGTACAATTGTTCAATAATGTATTTGTAAGGTATACTCCAGTGTCCAATTATAATGGGAAAGATACTTTTTACTACAAGATTTGTGCTAATAATGGTCAATGCGATACAGCGATGGTAGTGATAACTATTAGTGCTGTAGATGATTTTCCTGTAGCGACCAATGATACTTATACAATCAATGAAGATAATGTGTTGAATGGTAATGTGGCTGGTAATGATACTCAAAGTGGTGATGGTGGTAATGTTTGGTCTGTTTCCAACAATCCTATTAATGGGGCAGTATTGCTCAATTCAACAGGAACGTTTTTATATGTTCCCAATCCAAACTATAATGGTAAGGATAGTTTTTTTTACAGGCTATGTGATATTGATGGCGATTGTTCAACTGCAAAAGTAGTAATCACCATAAGGCCTGTTAATGATTTACCTGTAGTGGTTAGGGATACTTTTTCAACAGATGAAAATACACCATTAGCTTCAAGTGTGGCAACAAATGATACTTTGAGTGGTGATGGGGGTAACAGCTACTCGATTGTGCTTTCTCCAAACCATGGTTTGGTATTATTCGCTAATAACGGCAGCTTTACCTATATCCCTTTTGCAAACTATAGTGGATTGGATTCTTTTTCATACCGTTTGTGTGATGCGAATGGAGATTGCAGAAGTACTTTTGCTGTTATCACGGTAAATCCTGTAAATCATTTTCCAAGTACTTTGGATAATGTTTTTTTTACTGATCAAAACACACTATTAAATGCTGAGGTCGCATCCAACGACACTGAAAGTTCTGATGGGGGAAATAACTGGTCTTTAATATCGGGTACTTCTAATGGTGTTTTAAATTTTAACAGCGATGGGTCATTTGATTATTCGCCTAATTTCAATTTCACTGGCGTTGATACCTTTTATTATTCATTGTGTGATGTTGATAATGATTGTTCTTATGCAATGGCTATGATTTGGGTAAGTAATATTCTACCAGTTCAGTTGCTTTCATTTAGTGCCAATGCCATTCATTCATCTGCAGCAGCATTAAGTTGGAAAGTTGATCAGGAAATTAATGTGAACCGTTATGAAATTCAAAGAAGTTTGAATGGATATAATTTTACTACAGTAGCTTCAGTAATGGCAACATCTGAAATTGCTTCAGTTAAAAATTATTCTTTTACTGATTATTTCGATCCGATTAATTCTGCTGTTTATTACAGACTAAAAATAATTGATAATGATACAAAATTCGAGTACTCAAAAGTAATTGTTTTGCAGTTGCGTGAAAACAACACTAATTCGAGTTTAAATATATATCCTAATCCATTCAATCATTACTTTAATATGACACTGCAAAGTGATTTTAAAGAAGATGCGGTAATGAATATCTATAATTCCAAAGGACAAAAATATTTACAAAAGAGTATAAAATTGAGTACAGGAATTAATTCGTTTAATATCAGTAATTTAAATGCCTTACCTGCGGGAATTTATATTATAGATGTGGTTGGCAACAGGATGAAGTTAACTTCAAGGATAATAAAGTTATAAGCTTTCTGTTTTCAATTTAACTACTTCATATAAGCCACTGAATAAATATTGTTTGCCTGTAGACAATTCAGTGCATTTAAATCTTTTTCGAACAAGTTCATCTTTTCGGAAAATTCTTCCTCCTTTTATTTCAAAGTGACATCCAAATTCAACTTGTTCAACCAATAGATGGGATTCTTTTGGTTTGTCGTATTTTAATAATACTCTCAATAAGTTTTCATCTCCACAACTTGATGCAGCAGGATTGCTTATTGTTTTGTACAATGCATTTTCAATGTCATTCGGGAATATTTTTTTTGAAATGAAATTTGCAAGAATAGTACTGAAGTGATTTTTCCATTCCTTACCATGGGGTTGAACTTTATTGCCATATTGTTCAAATGTAAATAAGTGAGCCAGTTCATGCAGGAGAGTTATCAGAAAGCTGTATTTATTAAGATTGCCGTTAACACTGATGCGGTGAGTCTTGCCCAAGTGTGCATGGCGGTAGTCACCTAAAATGCTTTGTCTTTGACGAGTAACAGTCAATTGTACCTTGTATTTATTTAGAAAATAAATGACTTCTTCGGAGCAGTTTTCGGGAAGATATGTTTCCAGGGTATTAAGAGGGACTTGTTTTTTAGGCATTGCTTTTTTTATTCAGCTTCATAACAGTTAGAACTTCTGTTGCAAGATAAATCAGATAAAAAAATAACGAAATAAAAACCCCTCTTTTATTGAAATGCGCTCCGCTTTGAAAAAAATATACAACTACTGCAATTGCTGTAGAGAACATTTTTAAAATCATGCCTATCATCACACTTCTGATAAAAACATTTGGATTTTTATTGGAGAGGGCTTTGTATTGAATACTGATTGATAAGATACTTAATAAAAAGAAAAATAAATTTGATCCTATAAGTAATTCAGAGGATATCTTATATGTTTCTAGTGTATGGGTAGAAGTTAAAATAAAAATAGTAGTCAATACAAAAACGATAATTAAAGGGGCTGATTTTTTAAAAAGAAACATCAGTATTTATTTTTTATTGGTTTCAAGGATGATTTTAATAATAGCAGCTGTAATGAAAATGAGTGGAAAAAGCCAAATAGTTAGAGGGGTTTTAAATTTCATCCATTCGTCGATTTTGTATCCGGCAAACATGAATAAACCCAATCCAACAAGAAATTGAAAAGACATCCCTGCATAATCTTTTAAAATGTTTTTTTTGTCTTCCTTTTTCATGTTTGAATTCATTAATCGTCAGAGTTGTCGTGCTTTGGAAGTTTTAAAGAAGCGGTATCCAGCTTAACCACTTTTCCATTTAATGTTTTTTCCAAATCTTCATAATATCGTTGTTGTTGTTTTAATGCGGTTTCAATTGAGTCGGTTCTGATTTTTAAGTTCCTTATTGTTCTGATTTGTTTAGCGTTTCCATATCCTCCTCCGGGTAAATAATATTTTAATGGTGTGAAGATGATGAGGGAAGAGGTGAGCACAACCAGAATAATAAAAATTGAACTAAGGGCGATATATACACTCAGTCTGGTGAGTTTGAATTGAATGACTTCTTCAAAGGTGTCTTCATTTTTCAGAATGATTCTGTAATTATTTCTGAGTCTTTTTAAATGATTGACGGGTTCAAATTTTGCCATAAATTTATATTCTTTGTTAAAAGTACAAAATGAGGTCCAATCTTTGTAAATTATTAACTTCAGTTCCTCTCAAACGACTTAAAAATAAGTAGTTTCGCACTAATTAAAAATATTCTTGTAATAGGGACATTTTTTAATGAAAATGAGTTAAAATTTACCGATATTTATACGAATTATATATTATAAATCACAACTGATTAAATTGTCACCGCAAATGCAAAGAAGGTATTCGTATCCTTTTTTTATTATACTACTGAGTTTTGTATTTTCTATTCATTCATATGCTCAACCTACTTGGACATTTGAGCCTTTCGGTAAACAGAAAAAGCCAGAACAGTACGAGTCGAAAAAATTGCCCTCCGAAAAAACAGAAGACAAAAAATTTACATTTTTTAGAAAGATTTCTCAAAATACACTCACTCACTATAATTACTATTTTAATGCCAATAATAAATTAAATGCTGTTTTGGAACAAGCTAAAATTGCTAAAACAAACGACTTTTCAGGCATTATTTCATTTTATCCCTACGACCTTGATGCAACAGCCGGTCAGCAAACAGAATTAGATTCCGTAATCTATAAATCTACTGCAGCCATTTTACTTCATGATTTGAGAACTGATTGGGTAGATAATATGTATTTGCTTATCGGTAAATCATACTATTATAGGAAGCAATTTGATTCAGCTGCATTGACTTTTCAATTCATTAATTACAATCTATTTCCAAGAAAAAAAAGAGAGGATGATAACAGGATAGTAGGTACAAACTCCAGATCTGAAAAAACAAAGCTCAGCATAGCCGACAGAGAAAAACGAAACTTCATTCAGAAGTTGGTAACTCTGCCTCCAAGCAGAAATGATGCGTTGATTTGGTTGGCAAGAACTTTTATCGAACAAGAATTGTATGGTGAGTCTGCAGGTTTAATCAGTATTCTACAAGAAGACCCCAATTTGCCCAAACGCTTAAAAGATGATTTAAATGAAGTAACAGCATACTGGTATTTCAAACAACAAGGCTATGACAGTGCAGCGGTTTATTTGGAAAAAGCATTATCAAATGCCAGCAACAAAATCGATAAGGCACGTTGGCGTTATTTGTTGGCTCAGTTATTTGAAATGACAGGATCGTATGATAAGGCTTCTCAAAATTACCAGAAAGCTGCAAAAGGCACAGTAGATCCACTTTTGGATATTTATGCGCATTTGAACAAAGCTAAAATGTTGCGAAAAGATGGGGATAAAAAACAATTAGAAAATAATATTTTCAAGTTGTTGAAAATGGCAAAACAAGATAAGTTTGAAACCTATAGAGATATTATTTATCACAGCATTGGATTGTTGTATTTACAACAGCCAGATACCCTTTCTGCAATAAAATATTTTAAACAGAGTCTATCTAAAAATACTAGCAATGCTAGCTATAAAACCAAAACCCATTATGAGTTAGGTAAGATTGCATACCATCAAAGCAAATACATGGATGCAGCTGATCATTACGACAGTGTTGATATTGCTGAACCCAGTATCTTAATAGATTCTGCTGAAGTGGCCGATAGGAAATCAGCTCTTAGATTAATAGCAACACAGTATGGAATTATTCAATTAGAAGATAGTTTACAAATGATTGCATCATTGTTGCCTGCAGAGAGAGATGCTTTCATCAAGAAGCTTTTAAAAAAAGATAAAAAATCAAAGGGTAAATACGAAGAAGAAAATACAGTTGATCAGTTGAATTCTGGTTTTGGTAACTTTCCAAATAGAGCACCTGTTGATTTGTTTTCAAATACTAATTCGTCAAAAGGAGAGTGGTATTTTTATAACGCCAATATGAAGTCGCGGGGTTTCGGAGAATTTAAATCAAAATGGGGGAAAAGAGATAATATAGATAACTGGAGAAGAAGATCTGCAACAAGTATGGGGGTATCAATAAATGATCCTAAATCAGGAGGCGACCCTATGTCAGGCACATTAGAAAATACTTCGATACAAGCAGGCGGCGGAGCACCAGTAGAAAATACGTATGATGCTTTGATGCTTAATGTTCCGGATACAAAAGAAAAATTAGATACCAGCAATGCTAAAATTGCTACTTCATTGATAATCTTGGCAAAGTCGTTTGAAAATGATTTGAAAGATTATGATCAGGCAATAGCAACTTATTTAGATTACCTCAATAGATTTCCAGAACAATTACTAGATGGAGAGGTTTATTTAGGCCTTTATCATTGTTATACTAAATTGGATAACAATGAGAAGGCGATGTTCTATAAAAATATACTTGATCGCAAATTTTCAGAAAGCAAATTTGCTAAAATGCTTAATGATCCTTTATCATTACAACCTGAAAAAAATAATCCTCAGGTATCAAAAAAATATGATGAGATCTATAATCTTTTCATACAAGGAAGTTTTGATTCGGCATTATCTGTAAAAAAACTTGCAGATTCCACTTACGGGGATCAATACTGGACACCACAATTGCTTTTTATCGAAGCGATATACCATGTAAAATGTGAAGAAGATAGCGCTGCTATCGAAGGCTTAAATGCTTTAATAGCAAAATATCCTTCATCACCTTTGAGTATAAAAGCACAATCATTAATTGATGTGATTTCCAGAAGAAAAGAAATTGAATCTTATTTAGAAAAGCTGGAAGTGACCAGAGTTGAGGAAGAAGCAAAGATATTGATTCCTAATCAGGACAAAGTAGTGTTAAACGATTCTAAAATCAGTGTTCCGGTTACAACAAAACTTAACACGATAAAAACAATTCCGAAAATAGCAGACTCGTCTTTAAAATTTCCTCAAAACAATATCAGCGGTACTTTTAAGTGGAGAGCGGATAAGCCACATGTGGTGGCTATGTTATTCAATAATGTTGATATAGTTTATCAGAACGAAGCAAAGAATGCCTTTGCCAGATACAACAGAAATAATAGTAACTCAACGATTATAATTGATAAAGATACCATTAGTCTACAAAAACCTATTTTGGTTTTTGGAAATTTTGAAAGTGCTGATGATGCTTTGGTTTATGCAGAGAAAATCAAAAAAGCAGCTTCTACGGAAGTGTCATGGTTACCCTCATCAAAATATTCATTCCTTTTGATTTCAAAAGAAAATCTACAAATATTAAAATCAAATAAGGATGTTGAAGCGTATAAAAAATTACTAAACAATCAGTATCCCGGTAAGTTTTAAATTAAAATATTAACCTCATATTCATGAATAAATCTATTCAAATTCTTTGGCGTGTTTTTTTTGGGTTCATTGGATTTGTGATTTTGTTTTTTGTTGCTGCTAATTTTGGGTTATTTGGCAAGATGCCTTCTGTACAGCAACTGGAGAACCCTGAAGCAGACTTGGCAAGTGAAATATTAAGTATTGACGGAGTTTTGATGGGAAAGTATTATGCTGAAAACAGAAGTGAAGTGAAGTACAGTGAAATTTCACCAAATGTAATCAACGCGCTTATAGCTACTGAAGATGAAAGGTTTTATGAGCATTCTGGTATTGATATGCAGGCTTTGGGCAGGGTTTTATTTTCTGCAGGTACTCAGGGAGGTGGAAGTACAATAACCCAGCAATTAGCAAAAATGATATTAGGTCAGGGCAGGGGCAATGTAATTGTTAGAGGGGTTCAAAAAATTAAAGAATGGATTGTAGCGGTGAAGCTGGAAAGGAATTTTACGAAAGAAGAGATTATTGCATTGTATTTGAACAGAGCGCCATGGGGCAATATTTATGGTATTAAATACGCTTCAAAAACTTATTTTCAAAAAGAGCCCAAAGATTTGAAAATAGAGGAAGCTGCAGTTTTAATTGGCATGCTAAAGGGCTTTATTTACGAGCCTATTCGTCACCCCAAACAAGCTTTGCAGAGAAGAAACATTGTAATTAATCAAATGGCTGTTGCAAAACAACATTTTATTACACAGGCACAAGCTGATCAGTTGAAAGCCAAACCACTAATTACTAATTATAAAAAAATAGATGAAAATGTAGGAATAGCTCCTTATTATCGCTCTGTTCTTATAGGGGTTTTAAAAGATTGGTGTAGTAATAATAAAAACCCAAAAACGAATGAGCCTTACAACTTGTTCAGAGATGGCTTAAGAATTTATACAACCATTGATTCGAGGATGCAACAATATGCCGAGAAGGCAGTTGAGGAGCATATGCCAGTCATTCAACAAAAACTCGATAATTACTTCAAGGTTAAAGGCAAACAAATTTGGGAAGGTCATAGCAATGTTATAGAAGCTGCTATGAAATATACCGACAGATGGAAAAGCATGCGAGAAGATGATGTAGATACTTCAGAAATAAAGAAATCATTTTACATACCTGTTAAAATGAAAATTTTTTCGTGGTGGGGAAATGAAAAGCATGAAAAAGATACGGTAATGACGCCTTATGATTCGATAAAATATCATAAGCAGTTACTTCAAACCTCTTTTGCTGCAATAGATCCAAGAACTGGAGAAATCAAAGCGTGGGTTGGTGGAATAAACTACAAGTGGTTTAAGTATGACCATGTTACAGCAAGCCGTCAGGTAGGTTCTACCTTTAAACCCATATTGTATACTTTAGCTGTAACTGATGCTGGGTATACTCCTCAAACTTATATTTCTGGTGGCCCATTAACCTTAGCAGGTAAAACGATTAGTACAGGAGGTGGAACATTAGCTTATTGTTTAGCAAAATCATTAAATGGAGCAGCATGGCATTTGATGGCAACGATAGGGGTTAAAAGAACCATTGAGTTCTCCAAACAATGTGGTATCACAGTAAAACTTCCTCCATATCCATCTATTGCACTTGGGTCGGCTGAAATACCCATGCTTCAAATGCTTCAAGCTTACTCCATGTTTCCCAACAAGGGATATAATACTCAGCCTGTGTATTTAACAAGAATAGAAGATAAAGATGGGAACCTGTTGAAGGAGTTTCCTATTTCACAAAGTAAAGAAGTAATCAGCGAGGCTGATGCCTATAC
>JAIXWH010000060.1 GCA_027484165.1 Chitinophagaceae bacterium
GCCCATGATTTTCCGATGAGCATAAACATCAAAACAAAAATTGGCAAAAGTAATCTGTGTAGATTTTTCTTAATCATAACATTGTTTTTTGGGTTTGGTGAAACATGGCTATTAGTTATAGCCGCAATCGTCCATTGATTTATTAGTGTAGAATTTTTCATTAAGCAATTATTAATGCAATCGATTTAATACTATCGTAAAAGGGTAAACGAAGATGTAATTGTGAAAACAATAATGAAGAGTTGAGGATACGGATATTAATGTTTTTCGCAATCGCAATCAAATCTATACTTAAATTTCAACAGTCAAAAGATTCAAAAAAATAAATAATTTCTAATTATTTAACAATTAATTAAACTCAAATTAGAAAACAATCAAATTGCCAGCATTTTAACCGCTTTTAGCTTCCGGCATCGTTGCCGGAAAGGATATCGAATGTAAATAACTGATAATTATACTAATCTAAAATAACTTATTGTATAAAATTTTATTTTATAAGCAGCTTCTTAATCAATTTCTTATCATTTTTGCTAGACAAAATCAAATTATAATTACCGGAAGGAATGCTTTTGTTCAATTTTATAGTAATACGATTGTTATTTAATTGAAGGAAAATATTTTTTGAAAATAATTTTCGACCCGAATAATCGTATAAAACCAATTGATAATTCTCTGTAGGAAAGTTTACAAAATCAATATTAACTTCTCTGGTTTCAGTAACTGGATTGGGTGAAATCGTAAAATCTGATCCGCCATTTTTACCAATACTAACTTTTACAATTTTACTGTAAAAAATCTCCCCTGCATCACTAATACTTTTTATTCTATAATAATTTATATTTTGCACAGGATTATCATCCAACCAACTATAACTTAAGATTTGAGTAGAGGGCTTAACTCCTATTTCATTAAAATTAATTCCATCTATTGATTTTTCTACAACATATCTGTTGATATTAATTTGATTTTCTACATTCCAAGAAACAAGAATATTGTTTTCATGTTCTAATGCACTAACATCAATAAACTTAATAGGAGTAGTTCTTAACGATTTGAAAATCATGTAAAAACGATTTGGAGCATAAGAGCTCACATCATTATTAATATCAAAGGAAACTGATGTTGGATTTATTAAGCTAACAGGTGTGGTTACATGAAGATAATTATCTACTAATAAGCCCGACAAATTATTTGTATTTAAAAACTCAGGAGTAATTTCAAATTTATATGACCCTAATTTCATTTGAGATATTACATAATGCAAAGTATCATTTTCGTTCAGCAGGCATCTTGCTTCTATGGATAAATTTTTATCAGTTAATTTTATAGCAATATTTTCAGAGGGGTTGAATAGCTTCATTGCGTCAGAAGTATTTACATCATTAGAATGACTCGAATCAAAAAGATGCATAACGCCATCCATCAAAGCAAATTCATTATTAACATTTTTAAACAAGTTCATTCTGATTGAACTTAATTGAACTGGTGCTCTAGCTACCAAATTACTACCTACTGCTTTATCTGTTTCATGAAAAGTAATAGAACCAGGGCCTCCTGTTGTACGTACAAAAAAACCTTGTCCAGATTCGATATTGGTGTTGGTTATATAACTTCCTCCAAGAGAAGGCGCAACTACCACATTACCTCCAACCACTGACATGGTTTGATAAGCTCCAAAACCATTAGTTCCTGTAAGTACAGGATCCCAAACATAAAATGAATTGGCGAGATTACTCTTGGTTATATTTAATAATGATATTGCAGACGGATATGGGTTACCTATAGCTACAAACTGACTCCCTGCTGTTCCTAAATTACTCCATGTAACATCTCCGATATGAAGATTACCAATTTCCCTTAATGTTGTTGAAGTAGATGCTTGTGAAAAACTGGTAACACTTCTGTTTCCTCTTATAAATGCCATGTATGACTGGCCTTGGTCGAAAGAAACTGAAGTTGAAGGAATTCCAACCCAATCATTCGTACTTGGTTCAAAATACTTTACTGAAGGAGTTCTTGAAATAGTATCAAAACCATTGGCTTGCCAATTAGCATCATTAGAAGTAATTTGAATACCATAACCAGGATTAGGGTTATTGTTGTTTGATCCTCCCTCCTGCCATGCATCATGAATATTTTGAGAAGTATGCTGTGTTGGCATATACAATAATCTCCAACCTTTTTTATTTTGAATATACCTTTCTACTATTGCATCATTTGTTATATTATTACCATTTAAAACTGGTGCTAAGCTTCCTGTTGTTGAAGAAATTGATTTGAATGTAAGGAAACCATTTGCATCTAGCGTTTTACCACTAACGTTATCGTCAAATTTTAAAATACCTCTTATGTTTAAACCGGCATTTAAAAAATAATCACCCGCTAATGTTGCTGTACCTGTTGAGGTAATCCCATAAATCAATGGCAAGTCTGTAGGATCACTTGATAATTGACCAGAGTAGAGATATAAATTCCTTACTGTCTTATTGTTGCTTTTTAATGTATAAGTAAAACCATCATTAATAGTAAGATCAATTTTACCAACTGGGCTTCCTGGTAACTCATTTGAAGAAAGTAAATCTGCATTGATAGTAACTGATATGGTATCAGTAGCAGATTCTCCCATTGCCATTGTCCCACCATTTAAATTCAAGTTACCTGATGTTCTGTAAATACTTGAACCGTTTTTCATCGTTAATGTATTTCCTAAACCTATGCCAAGATTTCCCCCGTTCATTGTAAGCTTTCCAGAAATAAATGCAGCGCATCCAAGTGCAGGAAATGTGGAAGATATTGAAGCTGTTGAAGAAATTTCAATATTGTATAAATTAGCGCCTCCAATAATACTAGTTCCAGATCCAGTCATTAATATTTGTCCAAGACCAACACTAATATGAGTTCCAGATCCTTGTATATTTCTAGAAACGGTTATGATTTTACCGCCATCATTTAATATACCAGAGGTAAGAAATAAATCTGTATTTAATATAAAATTATCTAATGCAGTTATTGTTCCGGCGGAAGCAATTTCTAGTGAGGAAAAGGTAGCCCCTGAAATAGTTTTTCCTGCACCAATCATTTTTACTCTTCCAGTTCCAGTTTGAGATCCTGTTCCAAAGATATTTCCATAAACTAAAATTGTATTTGAATTGCAATTCGCTATACCAGAAGCCAATGTCAAATCTCCAGTGACTGTAAATCCTCCGCAGGTGTAATTACCAGCTATTTCCAAGTTCCCAAAAGACAATGAGTCTATTGCTCTTTGTCCGGGATCAAGTGAAGATGCAGATGCAACTATTTTTCCACCGACACCACTCACATGATTACTAGTTGTTGTTGTACCTCTGGTTATACTTCCTTTTACTGTGTCCACAAATCCACCGTCATTAAATGTCCCGTTTCTTAAAGTAAAGGATCTTTGAACATTAAAAGGAGCAGCAGAAGTTAGCGTACCTCCTACCCGGTCAAAAACTAAATTTCTAACTTTATTGCTTCCGTTAGTAAATCTTAAAATTTGTGTAGAACCAGTATTAGCACTATCAATGGTAATGTTCACACTATCCTGTCCTGAAACTGTTCCATTACCACTTATATTTCCTTTAATGGTAAAGGAAGAAGTTCCTGTTGGTGCAACAAGTGCAAGTACTCCAGAATTAATAAAATTATAAATTGTTCTTCCGTTACCTCCAATATAATTTGAACCACTAGCAATATTCAGATTTATTTTGCCATAACTGATTTGCGGCTTAAGCTCCCCGCTTCCATTTTCAATAACTGTAGTATTTGCATCAATTATCACATTTACCTGATCACCAACAGATGTACCAATTACATAATAACCTGGAGAATTAGAAGTCCAGTCCAAAATACTTGAAGCAGATTTTCTAATTAGATTGGAATTGTTAGCCATAGTTAATGTGTCTCCACTATTTATAAAAAATGTACCCCCATTTAAAATAAGAGAACCTGTAATTACTCTACTACCGCCAACACTTGTGCTAACAAACTGAACTTTATTTCTTCTGATTTCAACATTTTTTGGCCCCCCCGTAAATGGCCATTCCACTGATGTTATAGGCAAAGTCCATGTTGCTGTTGTTGAATTGAATACTAATGTCGCGTTTGCGCCATAAGTTAGCTTACTCGCTACTGAACCTAAATTTATAGCAGAGGCAGAGGCGCTAAATTGCCCCTCTATTCTTAGAGTATCCGATACCGTTACTGTACCGCCAGCAAATATTGTTTTTGCTGAGGATGTACTCGTTCCTGTTATAACCAGATTGACATATTTGTTTAATGAATCTGTTCCTGCTATTGTTCCTGATCTGGCAACAACAAAATTTTGAACGCCAGCTCCTGAATAGATAACAGTACCATTATTAATAAATGATTTTGTATCTAATTGGCAATTGGCTGTAAACTCTAATGTTGCATTAGCTTCAATAACTATTAATGCGTTTGGAGCAGATGATGAAGAACCTATTGCATTTTGAGTTGCTGCCCTTGCCGTTATAAATTTAGCTCCACTTTTTACAACAAAACTATCTGTTGCACCTGTTCCTGTAACCATCGTATTACTGGAGCCCGCACTTACAATACCGCTTGATATTCTTATTTTTTTTGTCTTTAATCCTTGCACTAAAGTACCAGTAGCTCCTGCATCTAAACTAAATTCAACGAAGCCTAAATTATTTGTACCATTAGATCCCCAATCAGTAGAGGCGATTATAGTTCTAGTTGCGCCAACAAATCTTAATGCCCCTGTTGTTGAAGTTACCAATGATACACTTAATCCTGAATTGACAGCAGTTTGGGTATAAAATACATCGTCGATTGATGTTATTATAGCTGTACC
>JAIXWH010000144.1 GCA_027484165.1 Chitinophagaceae bacterium
ACAGTAATTATAGACAAGCATAACATTCAACAAGCTCTTGACAAAGCAAAAAGTATTCCTGGTTATATTCGTACTAATGAAAGAAATCCAGACACAGATAATTTGGGATATAAAGGACAAGCTATTATTTTCAAAACAAAAAATGGTATGTATGGCGAGGTTCAAATCAATACCCCTGAAATTATTTATGCAAAAGAAACTGAAAGCAGTGGAAGAAAAATGTTAGGAGATAAAAAGTATGATGAAATTGCAAAAAGAATTGGAGTAAAGGGTGGGTTAGGTCATAAATTATTTGAAGAATGGAGAATTTTAAAAAAGAAATCTGATGAAGAGAGAAAAAAGTCCATCGAAATACAATCAAAAAATTATTATACTCATTTCTTCAAACTCATTTCAGGTATGACAAATTATGATATAATTACGCGAGAAATATTAAACGATAAGATAGTTTATTTTGAGTGGGAATTCGAAGAAATAGCTTTCAAATATGTAAATGATGATAATATTGAGGCTAAGAACAAAGGATATGGTGGACCATTCGCTGTTAGGTATGACGCTATGTTATTAGCAGAAGCATTTTTAAATAATCCTAGAATTATCACAAAAGAGGAGTATGATAATTATTGACATATTTTCAACGTTAAAACTGTTAAGCTACAAATCCGCCAATGGCGGATTTGGTTGGGTAGTCCCGCCAAGAATCGAACTTGGATCTAAAGTTTAGGAAACTTCTATTCTATCCATTGAACTACGGGACCAATATTAATTTATCTTCTAACAAACGTTGCAAATCCTCTTTCCTATCTCTGTATATCTGCAGGCAGACTTTGAACTACAGGACCGAATTTTGGAAAGCAAAAGTAAGATTTTATTACCCAAAAAAAAGGCAGACTCTTTTCGAAGTCTGCCTCACTATTTTAATTCATTATTAATTACAATTTCTGAAATCTTGAAATAAACACTCCGTTCGCTGTGTATATTCTGATCGTATAATATCCTGAAGGTAATGCTACAACATTAAAAGTAAGTAAATTATTACTCTGCATACACTTAAAAAACAAGAACAATATTTTGTTTCATTAATCTAAAAATTTTCTCCTGCAAAATTGATTATCTTTGCAATCAAATATTTTGAATATGAAATGGTTAAATTTTTATATTAAGTATCGTCTTTGGCTAGGTATATTATTATTGGCTTTAGCAATTTATGTGAATATGAGCGCAGGTTTTTGGCCCTCATTTATATTATATCTGTTAGCAGTAATCGGTATTTTAGGTCATTTTTTATTGGGACCAATGCGCTTAATTCAAAATGCAATGGAAACTGGAGATATGGTTGCTGCAAAAGCAATTGTTGACTCTATAAAATTTCCAAAACTACTCATCAAGCCTATCCGTTCTGCTTACTATACAATCCAAGGCAATATGGCTATGGTAAGTCAAGATTATGAAGGTGCGGAGAAATTGATGAAGAAAGGATTGTCGCTTGGAGGTTCATTAACCAAACAAGCTGAAGGACCTAATTTGCTTCAACTTGGAATGTTAAGCATTCAAAAAGGCGATATGAAACAAGGCGAATCTTATATCCGTCAGGCCATCAGAGCAGGTTTACCTGATAATGAAAATAATGCTGCGGCTTATTTACAAATGTGTTCCATCATGATGAACAAAAGAGAATTCAGGGCCGCTAAAGAATTTTTCAGAAAAGCAAAAGGATTCAAACCTACTACTCCGCAAATTGTAGATCAAATCAAACAGATTGAAAAGTACATCACCAGAATGCCCGGGTAATTCGATTTGGAGATGTGATAATTAGATGGTCGACTTATTATTAAACAAACGCTCTGTTACTTCATACCTGTGGTCAAAAATTCCTTGGAGTTGGCTTTTCACAAATAGGGAATGAGCCATATCGCCCAGTATCCACAACGGCAACTTATAGTGAACGATATCTGTCATCTCAACACCTTCTGACACCTCTCTGAAATGGTGTTGATGATGCCACATTGAATAAGGGCCAAAACGCTGTTCATCTACAAAATATTTCTTGTCTTCAACATGAGTAATTTCCGTCATCCAATACAATGGAATTCCCATAACAGGCTTTACCTTGTACTCTATAATTTGACCAGCATACATTTTTTCACCATGATGTTGTGAAATGATTTGAAATCCTAATTTTTGTGGCGTGATTTTTTGAAGATTTTTGGGACTGCTGAAAAAATCCCAGGCTTCATCAAGACTCACTTTTAAAATTTGTACGGTTTTTAAGCTATAAACTTTACTCATATCTAAACAACAAATCAATACATAAATTGTTTGGTTAAATTCAACTAAAACAACAATTGCATAGACAAAACTTTGTTTTAAATATGGTGTGCAAAAAATAGAGAGAAAAATAAAATAGACAGGAACTATTATTGGTTAATCAGTTTCAGAAATTAATATTCTAAATAATCATCAATAACATTGATTAATTTTGTGTTCGCAGAAAACAGTACAACATGTATAAAAAATTAACCGGTTTATTGTTCCTACTCATCGTTAACTATCTTATCTCCATGTTTTTTATGGGTTGTGCGCAAATCGGTGCTCCTTCAGGTGGCCCAAAAGATACTGTTGCTCCTATATTGGTAAAGTCGATTCCAAATGACAAAACAATAAATTTTAAGGGTAATAAAATCACGCTGAGCTTTAACGAATATGTTGAACTTCAAGATTTGCAAAATAACCTTTTGGTTTCTCCAACACAAAAATCTAGTCCTACTATATCCAATAAATTAAAATCTGTTACAATAAAATTTAAGGATACTTTATCTCCTAACACCACTTACACCATCAACTTCGGCAATGCAATCAAAGACATCAACGAAGGAAATGTAGTAAATAATTTTACATATACTTTTTCTACAGGAAACGAAATCGATTCATTACAACTCAAAGGAAAAGTGTTGATAGCTGAAACCAATTTAGTAGACAGCACATTGATGGTACTTTTATACAAAAACGCTCACGATACGTCAGTAATTACAAGAAAGCCTGATTATATCGCAAGGTTAAAAGGAGATGGCTCTTACGTTTTTAACAATCTTCCTGATGCTAACTTTAACGTATATGCGCTTAAAGATGGCGATGGAAATAAATGGTATAATGCTAAAACGGAAGTTTTTGCTTATAATAATGAAGAAGTTAATACCGGCAAAACAAACAAAGTACCCACTCTTTTTGCTTTTGCAGAAAAAAAACCAGATCCTTCTCCAGAGCCTGCTTTAAAGAAAAAAACAGAAAAGTATTTAAAATATAACAGCAACATTTTTAGTGGAGAACAAGATTTATTGGAACCCATGAATTTGACTTTTCAAACGCCATTGAAAAAAATCGATTTTGATTCTATTGTTTTATGCGACAGTAATTATAAGATTATCACTCATCCAAAATTCAACATCGACAGCACCAAAAAGAAAATAGTTTTAGTTAATACCTGGATTCCTGACCAATATCTGAATTTGTTGGTTTTTACCGGAGCTTTTGAAGACTCAAATAATTTAAAATTGAAAACCACTGATACCATTCCTTTTAAAACAAAAAGTATCAGTCAATATGGCTCTTTGAAAATCACTTTCACCAATCTTGATTTATCAAAATACCCTATCTTAATATTTATGAATGGTCAGGAGTTGAAATATAAATTTCCTCTGCTGTCAAATGTTTGGAAAACAGATTTAATGGCTCCTGCCGAATACGAGGTTAGAATCTTGTATGATGATAACAACAATGGCCAATGGGATCCGGGAAATTATGATAAAAAAATTCAACCGGAAAAAGGAATAGTTCTTCCGCAAAAAATCTCAATTAAAGCCGATTGGGAAAACGAAAGAGACATCACTTTATAACAATTGGGAATTCTTAATAAAAAAGCGTTGATTATTGATTGATGCTTGTTACTATACTCTATTTTTGCTGAATGATTTTTTCATCTACTTTATTAGAAAACGCGGTAAATGAGTTTGCGAAGCTTCCCGGCATTGGAAAGAAAACAGCGTTAAGACTGGTTTTACATCTGATCAAACAAGATGAAAAAGAAGTTGCACATTTCAGCAACACCATTGCCTTGATGCGAAATCAAATTAAATTTTGCAATCGTTGCTTCAATATATCTGATAAAGAACTATGTAATATCTGTAGCAACTCTTCGCGAAAACAAGATATCATTTGTGTTGTTGAAAATATAAGAGATGTGATTGCTATTGAAAGCACACAACAATTTAATGGTACATTTCATGTTTTGGGCGGAATCATTTCTCCTTTGGATGGTATCGGACCCGAGCAGTTAAATATAGAACCCCTTATTAGCAGAGTTCAAAATGAAAAAACACAGGAAATAATTTTCGCTTTGAATCCTAACATTCAGGGTGATACCACCGTTTATTATATTGGAAGAAAACTAAAAGAAACACCGGTTAAAATTACCACGATTGCCAGAGGTATTGCGTTTGGGGGAGAATTGGAATACGCCGATGAGATGACCTTAGCCAAAAGCATCAGCAATAGAATTCCTATCGAAAATTATATCACTTCTATCAACTAAAATCAATACCATATTAGTTTTGAACTAATAAAATCATATTGTATCTTTGTGCTCGTTGCAAGGGCGGATTTGTTTATTGTTCACCCCCTGCAATTTTTATCTTACTGAACTAATAAACGAAAACCATCTCCCCTCTCTGTTCAGGATTTGCAAATCGTTTAATGTATAAGTAAGATTAAGTTACTATCAACTTCATTAATTAATCATTGAATTGAAAGTAAAATTGTTAATCTGAAAATAAAAGTAATGTACAATATCAAAGAAATTTTAAAAGAGCGTATTCTCATTATTGATGGTGCTATGGGAACGATGATTCAGCGGCATAAATTGGAAGAAACGGATTACCGCGGAGAACGTTTTAAAGACTGGCCTAAAGATGTGAAAGGAAACAATGATTTGTTGAGCATCACCCAACCCGAAATCATTATTGGTATTCACAAACAATATCTTGATGCTGGTGCCGATATCATCGAAACCAATACTTTCAGCAGCACCACTATCGCTCAGGCAGATTATGATATGCAATCGCTGGCTTACGAAATGAATGTGGCTTCTGCAAAATGCGCAAGAGCTGCTGCAGATGAATATTCAAAAAACAATCCGAACAAACCCAGATTTGTAGCAGGAGCTATCGGACCATTAAATAAAACCTTATCTCTTTCTCCTGATGTAAACAATCCTGGCTACAGGGCTGTAACTTTTGATGAAGTTGTAGAAGCCTACACAGAACAAGTAAAAGGCCTGGTGGAAGGCGGTGTTGATGTATTGTTGGTTGAAACCATATTTGATACTTTGAATGCTAAGGCTGCTATTTACGCAATTAAAAATTTCTTTGCTCAAAATAATTTACCCGAACTACCGATAATGATTAGTGGCACCATCACCGATGCGAGTGGTAGAACATTAAGCGGCCAAACTCTTGAAGCGTTTTATGTTTCATTGGTTCATGCCAATCCGTTAAGTATTGGTTTAAACTGTGCTTTGGGTGCAAAAGAAATGCGTCCTCATATTGAAGAGCTTTCGTCTATTGCTAAATGTTATACCTCAGCGTATCCTAATGCCGGATTACCCAATGCCTTTGGAGAGTATGACGAGCAACCGCACGAAACGGCACATATCATTGAAGAGTGGGCAAAAAATGGATTTTTAAATATTGTAGGAGGATGTTGCGGTACAACGCCAGATCATATCAGACATATTGCAGAAGAAGTGAAGAATTATAAACCGAGGGTATTGCCAATCGTAAGTACTTAGTTTAAAAGGTTCAAAAGTTCAGTAGGTTCATCAACCTCTTGAACATTTTGAACTTACGAAACCTCTCAAACTTTATTAACATGATACAACACATACAACCTTATCTCCGATTAAGTGGTTTAGAGCCCCTTATCATCAGACCCGAAACCAATTTTGTGAATGTTGGTGAACGTACTAACGTTACCGGTAGTAAAAAATTCGCACGCCTGATCAGAGACGCGCAATATGAAGAAGCTTTATCGGTTGCCAGACAACAAGTAGAAAATGGTGCGCAAGTATTGGATATAAATATGGACGACGCTTTGCTGGAAGGTGTAAATGCAATGACCACCTTCCTAAATTTATTACAAGCCGAACCTGATATCGCCAAGATTCCCATCATGATTGACAGCAGTAAGTTTGAAATCATTGTAGCGGGATTGAAATGTGTACAGGGAAAATGTATTGTGAATTCAATATCAATGAAAGAAGGTGAGGCCAAGTTTATTGAGCAGGCAATCATTTGTAAAAATTTTGGAGCTGCGGTTATTGTAATGGCTTTCGATGAAGTAGGACAAGCCGACACCAAAGCAAGAAAAGTGGAGATTTGTCATCGTGCATATAAAATACTAACCCAACAAGTTGGATTTGCTCCAGAAGACATCATCTTCGATCCTAACATTTTTGCTATCGCAACCGGAATTGAAGAGCATAATAATTATGCAGTTGATTTTATAGAAGCTACAAGAGAAATAAAAAAACTAATGCCACTTGCTAAGGTCAGCGGTGGTGTGAGTAATGTATCTTTTTCTTTTCGTGGTAATGATCATGTGAGAGAAGCCATACACAGTGTTTTCCTTTATCATGCCATCAGAGCAGGAATGGATATGGGAATTGTAAATGCAGGTCAACTGGTAGTGTATGATGAAATAGAGCCTCAATTAAAGCAGTTATGCGAAGACGTCATCTTAAACATCAATAATGATGATAATGGTACTACCGAAAAATTGATTGCTTTTGCCGACACTGTAAAAGCAAAAGGGAAAGAATTGGTTAAAGATGAAAGCTGGAGAAATCAGGAAGTAGAAAAGAGAATGGAACATGCCTTAATCAACGGTATAACTGAATACATAGATGCAGATACTGAAGAAGCAAGATTAAAGTATCCAAAACCATTAGATGTGATTGAAGGCCCATTAATGGATGGAATGAATGTGGTGGGTGATTTGTTTGGTGCAGGAAAAATGTTTTTACCTCAGGTGGTTAAAAGTGCTCGTGTGATGAAAAAAGCCGTTGCAGTATTAACTCCATTTATAGAACAAGAAAAAGAAGAAAGAAGAAATAATCCTAATCAATCAAACAATCCTGCCGACGAAAAAGGACCTGCAAAAATTTTGCTTGCTACTGTTAAAGGAGATGTTCATGATATCGGTAAAAATATTGTGGGGGTGGTTCTCGGATGTAATGGTTATGATATTATTGATTTAGGGGTGATGGTTTCTGCAGATAAAATTCTATCAGAGGCGCAAAAACATAATGTTGACATTATAGGATTGAGCGGCTTGATTACTCCTTCTCTTGATGAGATGGTTCATATCGCCAAAGAAATGAAGCGTTTGGATTTAAAAATTCCTTTGATGATTGGTGGAGCTACAACCAGCAGAATGCATACCGCTGTAAAAATTGCTCCTGAGTTTGACAAAGGTGTTATCCATGTGCTTGATGCTTCTCGAAGTGTAACCGTTGCCGGTAGTTTATTAAACAAAGAAAGTAAACCCGTATTCTTAGGAGACATCAAAACTGAATATGAAAAGTTAAAAGCAGATTTCGGAAATAAAAAATCTGCTAAACAAAATCTTGATTTTATTGATGCACAAAAAAATGCAGCAAAAATCAATTGGAGTAACTATAATGTTGTTAAGCCTAAATTTACAGGCACTAAGGTTTTGAACAATTACAACCTAAGCGAAATTGCTGATTATATAGATTGGCAACCCTTTTTCATTGCCTGGGAAATGCATGGAAAATTCCCTGCAATATTATCAGACAGTGTTATTGGAACGGAAGCAACCAAACTTTATAATGATGCGCAAATATTATTAAAACAAATCATTGAGGAAAACTGGCTTACCGCCAAAGGGGTTGTTGGTTTTTGGAAAGCAAATAAAACTAATCCAGACAGTATTACTATTGACAATAACAATAATAAAGTTGCGCTTGAATTTTTAAGACAACAAATAAAAAAAGCAGAAGGACAACCAAATCTTTCTTTGGCTGATTTTATTCATCCAACAGAAAGTGATTACATGGGAGCTTTTTCTGTAACTATTGAGGGAATTGAAAAACACATCAAACGCTTTGAAGACAATCTGGATGATTATAATAAAATCATTTTACAAGCACTCGCCGACAGACTTGCTGAAGCTTTTGCAGAGTTGCTTCATCAAAAAACAAGAATTGAATATTGGGGTTATGCTAAAGAAGAACAGCTTTCCAATGAAGAATTGATCAAAGAAGGTTATCAGGGTATTCGACCTGCTCCTGGATATCCCGCTTGTCCTGATCATACCGAAAAGTATAAGCTGTTTGAATTATTAGGCGGCGAAGATGCAACAGGAATTCACCTTACCGAATCTTTAGCTATGTATCCGGCATCATCAGTTTGTGGTTGGTATTTTGCAAATCCTGAAAGTAAATATTTTGGAGTGGGAAAAATCGAAAAAGACCAGTTGGCAGATTATGCAAAGCGAAAAGGCATGAATATAGAAGATGCAACAAAATGGTTAAGACCCATTTTAGAATAATGATTCATTTTCTATCTAATTTCATCTCTCATTTTAATTAATATAACATGCGAATTATAAGCTATAATGTTAATGGTATTCGTGCTGCCATAAAAAAGGGATTTTTTGATTGGTTAAAAACAAATCCTGCAGATGTGATTTGTTTACAGGAAACCAAAGCTCATGAGGGAGATGTTGATGTAAAGGAACTTGAAAAATTAGGTTTTGAACATCATTGGTTCAGTGCTAATAAAAAAGGATATAGCGGAGTGGCCATCTTTTCTAAAATTAAACCTACTGCAGTAAAAAAAGGAAATGGTTATGCCACCAGTGATTTTGAAGGCAGAGTTATTGAAATGCAATTTGGTGATATTAAATTGATTAATGCATATTTCCCTTCCGGCACTTCAGGTGATGAAAGACAGCAATATAAATACCAATGGCTTGATGAGATTTTTGATTATCTGGAGCAAGAGAAAAAGAAAAATCCTAAAATCATTTTATGTGGCGATTATAATATAGCACATGAAGAAATAGATATTCACGATCCTAAGGGAAATAAAAAATCATCAGGATTTTTACCGGAAGAGAGAGAATGGATGACTAAATTTTTGAATGCCGGATGGATAGATACTTTCAGAGTATTTCATCAGGAGCCGCATCGCTACAGCTGGTGGAGTCAGCGATTTCCAAGTGTGCGATTAAATAATAAGGGATGGAGAATCGATTACTTTACGGTTACAGAGCCGCTAAAAAAACAATTAGTTGATGCTGACATCTTTCCGGATGTTAAGCATAGCGATCATTGTCCGATATATATTGAAATTAAAAAGTAAAACCTGCTTCTTTTATGTTTATTTATAATGTTACCATAAAGGTTAAAAACGAAATTCACAGCCAATGGATAGACTGGTTAAAAAATGAGCATGTACCTGAAGTGCTTGCTACTGGATGTTTTCAAGACGCTCGTATATTGCAATTATTGGAAGTGGATGATACCGAAGGACCAACTTTTGCGATACAATATTTTGCTGAAAGCAAGGGTGCATATAATCAATATATTGAAAAACATGCCCCACAGCTTCGTCAGAAATCATTTGATAAATGGGGCGACAATTTCATTGCCTTCAGGTCATTCATGCAAATTGTTAACTAATTGTGCAAAACAAAAAAAAGAAATTTATTTGAATGGATTTTTTTTGTATAGCGCTTAACCCTTATCTACAAAGGGTTTTAACGTTTTTCTTCCGAAACCCTTTGCAGATAAGCATTTCAGCTATTTATCCTTCTATATAATTTGCTGTTCCAAAAGTTATTTTTCTTCTAAAATCCAATGAAATAGGGTATTGGAGAAGATTTACAGCGTTTTTATTTTTGAAAAATATTTTTTGTTGGAAATAAAAACCTTCTATATTTGTTGCAGTTAAAAAATTTCAAAATTTTCATTATGAACAAAGCTGAATTAATTGCAAAAATTGCTGATGATGCTGGCATCACAAAAACCCAAGCTAATGCTACTGTAGATTCTTTTATCGAAGCAGTAACAAAAACTTTGAAAAGTGGTAACAAAGTTACTTTAGTTGGATTTGGAACTTTCTCAGTTTCAAAAAGAGCTGCACGTAACGGTCGTAACCCACAAACTGGTGCTGTGATCAAAATCAAAGCAAAAAAAGTTGCGAAGTTTAAAGCAGGTAAAGAATTGTCTGCTAAAATCTAATTTGCAAAAAGCAGAAAGCAAGACGCTCTATTGCGTCTTGCTTTTTTATTATGTAATCAATCAATTAAAATATAGTAACTATGGGACGTGGAGATATTAAAACAAAAAAAGGTAAAATATTTGCAGGAAGTTTTGGGAAATCAAGACCAGCCAAGGCAAAACCTGTTGTAAAAAGTGCTGCAAAATCTGAAGGCGAAGCACCAGCTAAGAAAAAAGCTGCAGCAAAAAAAAGTAAATAATTTTTAAGAAGGGTTGATTAAAGTCACCCTTTCTTTTTTATGGGGCAAGTCTGACGAATATCCAGTTTCCTTCTCTGTCTTTTGAATAGGCTATTCTATCATGTAAACGCCCTGGCCTACCCTGCCAAAATTCAATCTTATTTGGAACAACAAGATATCCCCCCCAATGAGGTGGTCTCTTTATCACTTGATCTTTAAAATCCATTTCAGTTTTTCTGAAATTATTTTCAAGTAATTCTCTTGATTCAATTTTTTGAGACTGAGGAGAAGCCCAAGCACCTATCTTACTTTCTGTTGGGCGGGAATTGAAATAATCATCGCTTTGTTGTTCACTTATTTTTTGTGCAACACCTTGTATTCTGATTTGTCGCTCCAGCTCTTTCCAAAAGAATACCAGCGCTACATTGGGATTGTTATGAATATTGTCTCCTTTAGCGCTTTGATAGTTGGTGAAAAATACAAAACCTTTTTCGTCATACTCTTTTAATAACACTATTCTTGCGGATGGATAGCCCTCTTTATTAACTGTTGCAAGCGTCATTGCGTTTACCTCATCAATATTACTTTCTATTGCTTGTTGCCACCATTTATCAAATTGCTTTACTGGCTCTGAATCCACATCCGATTCGAGAAGCGATTGAAGCATGTACTCTTTTCTTATTGATGAAATATTTGACATGGCTTGTAGATAAATTATGAATTAGGTTTTTTAATCTGAGACAATTCTTCTTTTAAAAACTGATTGTCTAAATTAACAATCTCAAGGTTGCTTTCTAGCTCTGCAACTTTTTTCTTAAAAGTAACCAACTGCTGATAAATACTGGCCGCTTCATTCATTTGTTCATTGATATCATGAAGTGCGGTTTTTGTACTATCAAACGCTTCTTTTATTTCGTAGTAAGATTTTTCGATCTCAATAGCATCAATAAGTTCCTGTTCCATTGAAGCTTCTCTCTTTAATGCCCCCATCAGCTTATGTTGTTCATCACTGATATGAAGTTGCATTTGTTCGAACTGGTATAAATTCTGATCTATTTTGCTTTGAAGTTCAGCTAAATGTTGAGAAGCTTTTTTTAAATCTGCAAGTTCTTCTTCTTTTAATTGAATGAGATATTCCAAGTCCTTCAATTGAAACTGAAGGTCTTCATTTTCCTGTTTTAGATTTTTTATATAATCTTCATGCTGCATAAAATAAAATTGGAAATCAAATGCTCATAGAGTGTTCTTCTATTCGAAAATTATTTGGTGACTATTGTTCCCACATTTTCGCCAATAATTACACTCATTAAGTTACCGGGCTTGTTCATATCAAAAACAATAATCGGAAGATTATTTTCCATACAAAGCGTGAATGCTGTCATATCCATTACGTTCAGCTTTTTATCAATACACTCTGCAAATGAGATTTTTTGAAACTTTTTTGCAGAAGCATCTTTTTCAGGATCTGCAGTGTAAATTCCATCAACCCTGGTTCCTTTTAAAATAATATCTGCTTTGATTTCAATTGCTCTTAACGAACCTGCGGTGTCGGTAGTAAAATAGGGATTCCCTGTTCCTGCTCCAAAAATCACAACACGGCCTTTTTCTAAATGTCTGATAGCTCTTCTTCTGATGTAAGGCTCTGCAATTTGCTCCATGTTAATGGCACTTTGTAGTCGGGTATACACACCTGCTTTTTCCAAACCACTTTGTAGTGCCATACCATTAATCACTGTTGCAAGCATTCCCATATAATCACCTTGTGCTCTTTCAATTCCTGTTTCGGCTTCATTCATTCCTCTGTAAATATTTCCACCACCAATCACCAACGCAACCTGTACACCCATTTCGGTGATTTGTTTGATTTCTTTTGCATATTGAGCAATGACATTTGAATCTAATCCAAAATTTTTGTCGCCCATTAATGATTCACCTGAAAGTTTTAGTAATACTCTTTTGTATTTTGGTAACATGGAATTGAGGTTTTTAATTTATTAAGCAATATGCATAAAAAAACCCGGTTAAAACCGGGTTGATTAAATTTTTTATCCTAGAGCCACTCTTTTGAACTCGGTAACTTTTAAATCAGCATGAATACCTTTTAAATATTCAGCAACAGATTTGTTACCATCTTTTACAAAAGCCTGAGCCATTAAAGTATTGTCTTTGAAAAACTTGTTTAGTTTTCCCATTGCAATTTTTTCAGCCATTTCAGCTGGTTTACCTTCAGCTTTGATCAATTCAATTGCGATATCCTTTTCTCTTGCGATTACATCAGCAGGGATTGAAGTTTCGTCAACAGCCAATGGATTCATCGCTGCAATTTGCATCGCAACATCTTTTCCTGCTTCTTCAGCTTCTGAAGTTAATCCTACTAAAACACCCATACGGTTTGCACCATGAATATAACTTGCAACATAAGGAGCTTCAACTCTTTCGAATTTAGATACACCTATTTTTTCACCAATCGCTGCTAATTTATCGTTGATCAAATCTGATACTTTAGCCCCATTGATTTGTACTTCATTTAGTTCTTCTGCAGATTTTACATTGTGTGCAATTGCTGCATCTGCAATACTTTGAGCAAATGCTACGAAGTCTGCATTCTTACTTACGAAATCAGTTTCGCAACTGATACAAAGTACGATACCTGATTTATGATCTGCTGTTGTTTTTGCTAAAACAACGCCTTCTTTAGCTTCACGATCGCTACGTTTTGCAGCTACTTTCTGTCCTTGCTTACGTAACCAATCGATAGCTGCTTCAAAATCTCCGTTACTTTCTGTCAATGCTTTACGGCAATCCATCATTCCTGCGCCTGTAGCCTGACGTAATTTATTAATGTCTGATGCTGTAATAGTACTCATTTTATATTCCTCCTTTGACTCCAAATTGGAGTTTGAATTTTTTATTTTTAAATAATTAAACAAACAGAATTATTTTCCTGCTGGTCTTCTTCCTGCTCCTGCACTTGCCGGACGACGTTTAGCTGGTGCTGCACTTCCTGCACCTCTTGAACGTTTTCCTTTATCGTCGCCTCCGTCTACTCTTTCTTCGAAGCGAGCTGCTTTTGCTTCTGCACTTTCTTCTACATCGCTGTTATCATCTTCGTCTTTATCTGCCTGACGCTCTTGCAAACCTTCTGCAATTGCAGCAGTGATATAGTTAACAATAATTGCGATAGATTTAGTTGCATCGTCATTTGCAGGGATAGCGAAATCAACTTTGTTTGGATCGCAGTTGGTATCCACCATTCCGAAAGTACCGATGTTCAAACGCTTTGCTTCAGCTAATGCAATGTGCTCATGACCTATATCAACCATAAATAAAGCAGCAGGAATACGACTGATTTGAGAGATACCACCCAAAACTTTTTCCATTTTATCCTTATCTCTGGTTAATGTTAATCTTTCTTTTTTGGTTAAGTTTTCAGCACTGCCATCACCTAACAATTTTTCGATGCTTTGCATTTTCTTCACGCTCTTACGAACGGTATTGAAATTGGTAAGCATACCACCTAACCAACGTTCAGTAACAAAAGGCATGTTTACTCTTTTTGCGCTTTCCTGAACAATTTCTTTTGCTTGTTTTTTAGTTGCAACAAACATGATTTTTTTACCGCTACGAGCAATTGCTTTCATAGCAGCAGCAGCTTCTTGCAAACCTTCAACAGTTTTGTTAAGATCGATAATGTGAATACCTTTCTTTTCTGCAAAGATGTATGGAAGCATTTTAGGGTTCCATTTTTTCTTCAAGTGACCGAAGTGAACACCTGCTTCTAAAAGTTGCTGTTGTAATGATGTATTTTCCATTTATAATTACTTTATGTTTTATATTGAATGTTGGTGATTTATAGTTTATGATTTGAAAATGCAAACCATAAACTACAAACAACTTGATATTAACGCTTGCTGAACTGGAAGCTTCTTCTTGCTTTCTTACGTCCTGGCTTCTTACGCTCAACTGAACGAGGATCACGTTTTAATAATCCTGCTGCTTTTAAAAGTGGGCGATAGTCTGCGCTAACTTCAATTAGGGCTCTTGAGATTCCCAATTTAGCTGCTTCTGCCTGACCTTTTACACCACCACCTGTTGCGTTAACAACAATATCAAACTTGTCTGTTGCTTCTGCTATTTTAAGAGGTGCTTCTAGTTGATTTTGTAAATAAACTAGAGGAAAATAAGTTTTATAGTCTTTGCCGTTAACAGTGATTTTACCGTCTCCTTTAGAAAGGAAAACACGAGTAACCGCTTCTTTTCTACGACCGACTGCGTTTTTTTGCTTTTCCATTTATTATACTTTTTAGTATCGGATGATACTGGTTGAATTATTTAATTTTATTGAAAACTAGTTCTTTAGGTTGTTGAGCACCATGTGGATGATTTGCTCCTGCGTATACAAACATTTTTTTGTACATCTTACGACCCAAACGATTTTTAGGCAACATCCCTTTAATAGCTCTCTCGATAACTACTTCCGGACGACGCTTTAATAAATCCTGAGCAGCTTCACCTTTTTGTCCACCTGGGTAGCCACTGTAGGTTAAGTACTCTTTATCTTCCATTTTGTTACCTGTGAATTTTACTTTTTCACAGTTAATAACAATAACGAAATCTCCGCAATCAACGTGAGGAGTGTAATAGGCTTTGTTCTTACCACGGAGAACAGACGCAATTTTTGCGCACATACGACCAACGGTTTGATTAGTACCGTCTACAACGTACCAATTACGCTGCACAGTAGCCTCGTTCGCATGTTTAGTGGTGAAATGTAGTTTACTCATTGTTCTTTTTTTTAGATGATGTTAGGGCTATCCCCCTAACAATTTTAAATTTTGGAGTGCGAAGGTAGGGTTATCCATTCGTTTTTTAAAACAAAAATCCAATTATTTTTTATAGCGCGTTTATAACTTATTGATTTTCAGTAATAATTTTGTCCTAATTTTTAGTTTATCGGAGTTTTCAGTTTAAAATGACAAGCATTAAAATGAAGGGTCTCCGTCCCGTTAATATACCCTTTCACCATTTATATAAGTACGCTCAACCTTCGTCTTTAATATTTTATACGAATTGCATTTTATCAAATCCTGATCAAGTATGATAAAATCTGCTGCCTTTCCTATCTCTAAACTTCCTTTATCTTTTTCCTCAAAAGCGCCTTTTGCTGCCCAAATGGTCATCCCTCGTAATGTCTGTTCTCTGGTTAAAGCATTCTCCATTTGAAAACCATTTTTCGGATAGGCATTAACGTCTTGTCGTGCAACTGCTGCATAAAAAGTTTTAAAGGGGCTGATATATTCTACTGGAAAGTCCGTTCCCAAAGGCATCCAACCATTTTGTTGCAATAATTTTTGATAAGCATAAGCATTTTTAATTCTGCTTTCACCTAATCTGTCGCCCGCCCAATACATGTCACTTGTGGCATGTGTTGGTTGAACGGAAGGAACGATATTATACTCTCCAAATATTTTAAAATCATTTTCATCAACCACCTGGGCGTGTTCAATTCTCCATCGCTTATCATTTTTACCTTTTAACGTGGTCGCATAAACGCTTAGAATTTCTCTGTTTCCACTATCGCCTATGGCATGGGTACACATCTGAAAAGGGGTGTTTATTAATTGATGTGCAACCTCATCAAAATGTAATTTAGTTTTTAATAAAAAACCCTTCCATTTTGGCTTATCGCTATACTCTTTCAATAAACATGCTCCCCTCGAACCCAACGCCCCATCAGCATAAAGTTTAAATCCACCCACATGTAATCGCTCTGTTTTGTACGGACCTTTTTTAATCCAACGTGGATAATAAACTGCACTGTCTGATAACAAAGCAAAGATTTTCATTTTTAATACTCCATCCTTTTGGACCTCGTCAACAAGCTGTATCGTATGTTCACTAACACCGCAATCGTGCACTCCGGTCAGTCCCTGTGAAAAACATTCTTGTTGTAATTGAACAAAATATTTTTTTGCCAAACTATCCGAAATAGGTGGAATATTTTTTTCAACTAAATCCATGGCATTATCAATAAGCATTCCGGTTAGTTTACCATTTACTTTCTCGATGCTACCTCCTTCGATAGTTGAAGAAAGAGTTATTCCTGCCATATCGATTGCTTTCTGATTGGCTAGTGCGGCATGACCATCAATGCGTTTTAAAAAAACAGGTCTGTTGGGAAATAAACTGTCTAAGATTTTTTTATCAGGGAAAGATTTTTCTTGCCAATCATTTTGATCCCAACCATGGCCATAAATCCATTGCATGGGCGCGGTTTTGCTGTATTCAATAATTTTGTTGGTAATTTCTTCGAAAGAAGTTGTTCCCACCAAATGACATTTCCATGAATCGGTAGCATATCCTGTAAAATGACAATGCGCATCAATAAATCCTGGATAAACAGCCTTTCCTTTAACATCTAAAACGCTGTCGGAACTGAAGTTATTTAAAATTGAATCGATTTTACCAATAGCCACAATCTTGCCGTCTTGTATTGCCATGGCGTCAGCTATTGAAAAGCTACTATCTACAGTATAGATGACTGCATGATGTAAAATTAAATCAACACGTGTTTTAGGTGAGCAGGAAAATAGGAGAATTGAGAAAAATGAAAAAGAAAAAAATATTTTCATACTGTTATTTTTATTTAGCTGCATATTCAAAGTTTTTTCAAATTTACTTCAATTAGCGGTTAGAGATTTTTTAACTTTGGAGTAATCTATTATCAATGTATAACAACGAACAGGTAAAACATTTTCAGCAGCTTTCACATAAATGGTTATCGAACAAAGGAGACATCCATAATGAAATTGATGAACTCCGAGATCTTCTTCGTTTCCATGAACACAGGTATTATGTGGAGAATGACCCCTTAATCAGTGACTACGAATACGACTCCCTGTATAAAGTTCTGGAGACTTACGAAAAAAAACATCCAGAGTTCATTACAAAAGATTCGCCTACACAAAGAGTGGGAAGTGGCTTAATCAAAGATTTTCCGAAAACACAGCATCTTGTTCCTATGTTGTCTTTGGAAAATTCATACAATGACGAAGATTTGCAGGACTGGGACCGAAAAGTAAAGGAATTATCTGGACTTGAAGAAGTTGAATATTCAGTTGAACCCAAATTTGACGGCGCAAGTATTTCATTAATTTATGAAAATGATTTGCTGGTTCGTGGGGTTACCAGAGGCGATGGAGAAACAGGCGATGACATTACTCCAAATGTTCGTCAGATAAAATCCATTCCTCTTTCTGCCGATTTCAGCAAACACAATATTAGTCAAATAGAAATCAGAGGTGAGATTTTGATGAACAAAATCAATTTCAAAAAATACAACGACTCACTAATGGAAGAAGGCTTGCCTCCATTGGCCAATCCAAGAAATGCTGCCGCAGGGTCATTGAGAATAAAAGATACGGCAATCGTTAGACGAAGAAATCTTGAAGGTTTTTTATACCATGTTAGTTTTATTTCTCCTCTCGATAAAAACAATAAGATATCCATAGAGAGTCATACAGAAATGCTCAAATTACTTTGGGATCTGGGTTTTAGAAGTCCCCAAAAAGAAATAAAAAAAGTAAAAGGAATTCAGGAAGTTATTAAAATGATAAATGAGTTTGAGAAAGAGCGAGATAATTTACCTTATGAAATTGATGGGATGGTAATCAAAGTAAATCAATTGGATTTACAAGAAAAGCTGGGCATAACTTCTCATCATCCCAGGTGGGCAATTGCTTTCAAATTTAAAGCGCGTCAGGCAACCAGCAAACTGATTGGTGTTGAGTTTCAATTAGGTAGAACCGGAGCTGTGACTCCTGTTGCAAAAATTCTACCCGTTCATGTGGGAGGCGTTACCGTTAGTAGTATCTCCATTCATAACGAAGATTACATTCAAGAGAAGAATTTAAAGATCGGCGATCAGATTTTAATTGAAAGAAGTGGAGATGTAATCCCACAAATTGTAAAGTCATTAACCGAATTGAGAAGTGGAGAAGAAACCGATATTGATTTTCCAAAGAATTGTCCGATTTGTAATCATACACTACATAAAACAGAAGATGAAGCAGTATGGAGATGCATCAACTTTAATTGTAGAGCTCAAGTAGTTGAAAGAATCATTCACTTTGTGAGCAAAGATGCAATGGATATAAAAAGTTTGGGCGAAGCCAATATCCGAAAGTTTTACGAATTGGGATTATTAAAAGATGTTCCCAGTATTTATGAGTTTGACATTGAAGGTTTAAAAAACACAGAAGGCTTTGGTGTAAAATCAATATCCAACTTAAAAGATGCTATTGAAAAAAGTAAAACCCAGCCTTTACACCGACTCATTTATGCGCTTGGAATTCGATATGTTGGAGAGACTACAGCAAAAACAATCGCTCAAAAAATAACAGATCTATTTGAACTCAAGAATAAAACCGAAGAAAATTTGATGGAAATGGAAGATGTTGGAGTAAAAGTGGCTAAAAGTATTTATGAATTTTTCCACAACGAAGACAATATCGCATTGTTGAATCGCTTAAAATCATTCGGTTTACAAATGGAAGGCAAAGTGCACGAAAAGTGTGAGGGGGGGCTAACGGGACAAACGTTTTTATTTACCGGCACCCTCTCCAAAATGAAGAGAAGCGAGGCTGAGCAAAAGGTTGAGGACCATGGAGGTGAGATACTGGGTGGCGTTAGTAGCAAATTAAACTTCCTTGTTGCTGGCGAGGATGCTGGAAGCAAGCTAGAGAAGGCCAAAAAAATCCCAAGCATAAAGATTCTCACAGAAGAAGAATTTTTAAACATGTTGGCTATTTAGTTTGATTTTTTATTATATTTATATCCATGCACAATTATCAAATTGTGTAAATAATTAAACATAACCTAACAATTAAAACCAAGTACGATGATTAAAAAAATTCCAGGAGAAATTTGGAAACAAATGCAATTCTCAGGTCACAAAAACCTAAAAAAGAAATATGCAATCTCAAATCATGGCCGTGCTGCGAGCTACACCGAATCTGTTGCTAAAGATGGTAATCTTTTAAACGGATCGCTCACATCAGGTTATCGTACCCTAAATCTACATGTTGAAAATGGCAATGGAACTATTTATTTACACCGTGAGGTTGCAAAATTATTTTGCAATAAAAAATCTCCGAAAGCCAAATTTGTAATTCATGTAAATCATAAAAAAACTGACAATACCTCTAAAAACTTAAAATGGGCAACACTTGAAGAAGTTAGTACTCATCAACAAAAAAGTCCTTTAAAGATTGCTTACAAAAAACGTCAGGCAGCTCGTACTGTAGGTTTGAAACTTACACTGGCTCAGGTGAAAGCAATCAAAGACACCATTAACAATCCAAAAAGAAAATTAACCTACAAACAATTAGCTACTAAATATAAGGTAAGCGAAATGACCCTCTATCGTATTAAAAGCGGTGAAAACTGGGGAAAGGTAAAATAAAGTCTCTTTAAATTTTTCAAAAAGGAATCAGAAAACTGGTTCCTTTTTTATGCTCAAAAAAATGGCCCATGATAGAAATCAAGGGCCTTGCTTACCTCTGAAACCACAAGAAAATCTTTAGAAGGTAATCTATTAGTATGTAATCTGTGTTAAGCAGAACAATGTCAAATCAGTCATGTTTGTGCTACTTACACATGAAATTCCGCATTAAAAGCTTTTGATAAGATAATTTGAGAGGATTAATTCCGAAGTCGAATACAAAATTAACATTCGTGTTCGCATCACATAATTTTTTGACATTTATTTTTCAAATAATTTTTTCTGGGCTCCTTAAATTCATAATGTATTATATTCATAACTCTTTGTTTTTAATGACTATATGCTATTAAAAGAACATTTTTCACTTTATTAAAAATAAAAAACTAATAAGTGTTAGTTTTGATAAAATTTTGCAATGGCAAAAATTATCGCAACCAAAAACAGCTCAAAAAAAGAAGTAATCGCAAAAAAGGCAGCAGCACTTTTCAGAAATAAAAGTTTTGCTGCTACCTCTATGAGAGAACTTGCCGAAAATATTGGAGTGGAAGCTTCAAGCCTCTACAATCATATCGGATCAAAAAATGAATTACTCCAAACTATCTGCTTTAAAGTTGCTAACGATTTTACCATTCACTTAAATGAGGTTGAAAAAAATACAAACAGTTCCATCATCAAACTTGAAGAGCTGATACGTTTCCATATCAATATGATGCTATCGCATTCGGATGAAGTCTTTGTTGCCAATCACGAATGGAAACAATTATCTGAACCTTTTCTCAGCAATTTTATGAACCAGCGTAAGTCTTATGAAAACAGGTGGGTTGAAATCATTAAAGATGGAATCAGAAAAAAAGAATTAAAAAATCTAAATCCTCATATTACAGTGTTAACCATTTTGTCTGCTGTAAGAAGTGTTGAGTTTTGGCAACGACATAAAAAAAGCATTGAAAGCAATGATTTAGAAAGCAACATTATCGATCACCTTTTAAATGGTCTTATTAAATAAATTTATGGCTACACATTTTCATTCTCTACAAATTAAAGAGCTCAAAAAAGAAACCGCAGATTGCATTTCCATTTATTTTGATGTACCTAAAAATTTGTCTGCTGATTTTCTATACAAAGAAGGACAAAACATCACCATAAGAAAAATGATTAATGGAGAAGATATCAGACGCTCCTATTCTATTTGTTCGGCTCCACATGAAAACAAATTGAAAGTTGCTATCAAAAAAGTTGAAGGTGGTTTGTTCTCTACTTTTGCAAATGATTCATTGCAACAAAATGAGGTATTGGAAGTTATGCCACCCTCTGGTAGATTCAATGCTCATCTTAGCAAAAACGAGAATCCTCATTACTTAGCTATCTCAGCAGGTAGTGGCATCACTCCCATCATCGCCATTATTAAACATACACTCCAAACTCAAAGTAACAGCAGCTTTACTCTAATTTATGGCAGCAAGAATAGAAGCGCCATTATCTTTTTTGAAGAGCTTGAAGATTTGAAAAATAAATACATGGAAAGATTCACACTTATCAATGTATTAAGTCGTGAAAAAATTGATGCGGAAATATTTCATGGAAGAATTAATAAAACAAAATTGGCTGCTCTCGAAAAATTAATCAATTATAAAAAAATTGATGCCGCTTATTTATGCGGACCTGAAGAAATGATTTTCAGCTCATCTGAGTTTTTGCAGGAACAGGGGTTGGATAAAAATAAAATTCACTTCGAATTATTTACAACTCCTGGACAAAGTTCAAATGAAACAAAAGCTACAAAAACAGAGGCCGTTTCATCCGGACCAAAAAGCAATATTACGATTCGTTTGGACGGACGAACTTTTGCTTTTGATTTGGCCTACAACGGAGCAAGTATTTTAGATGCTGCTTTACAAAATGGTGCGGATTTGCCCTATGCATGTAAAGGTGGCGTATGCTGCACCTGCAGAGCTAAGCTTTTGGAAGGTGAAGTGAAAATGGATGTCAATTATGCACTTGAAGAAGAAGAAGTTCAACAGGGCTTTGTGCTTACTTGCCAGTCGCACCCAACAACAGAAAAAGTGTTTATTGATTTTGACCAGAAATAAAATACTAACGATTGTTAGTTTTTATAGATAATTTGATTACTTTTGAATACCTAAATTTTAATTTATGTCGTTACATGATTTAGAAAAATTGTTTCAGGAAAAAATTGACAAGGAAATCAAAATTGAGCCTAAGGATTGGATGCCTGATGCTTATCGCAAAACCAACCTGCGTCAAATCAGTCAGCACGCACATAGTGAAATTGTGGGAATGTTACCCGAAGGTAACTGGATTAGTCGTGCACCTTCTTTAAAAAGAAAAGCAATTTTGATTGCGAAAGTTCAAGATGAGGCAGGACATGGTTTGTACTTATATTCTGCAGCGGAAACGTTGGGAACTAGCAGAGAGCAAATGATTGATGACCTTCATTCCGGTAAAGCAAAATACTCTTCGATATTTAATTACCCTACACTAACGTGGGCGGATATGGGCGCTGTGGGATGGCTGGTTGATGGCGCTGCAATTTTAAATCAGGTGATGTTGTGCCGAACTTCTTACGGACCTTATGCACGTGCAATGGTGCGCATCTGTAAAGAAGAGAGCTTCCACCAAAGACAAGGCTTTGAAACCTTATTGGTATTGAGCAAAGGAACTGATGAACAAAAAGCCATGTGTCAGGATGCAATCAATCGTTGGTGGTGGCCGAGCTTAATGATGTTTGGACCTAAAGACAGCGAAAGCACCAACAGTGATCAAAGCATCAAATGGAAAATTAAAAGAAAAACCAACGATGAACTTCGCCAGCAATTTGTAGATATGATTGTGGAGCAGGTAAAGTTGTTGGGAATGACACTTCCTGATCCCGAATTAAAATGGAATGAGGATAGAAAACATTATGACTTCGGAGAAATCAACTGGGATGAATTTTGGAATGTAGTGAAAGGAAACGGTCCTTGCAATAAACAAAGATTGGAAGCAAGAAAAAAAGCTCATGAGGAAGGTGAATGGGTAAGAGCGGCCGCATTAGCTTTCGCAGAAAAAAGAAAAAATAAATTAAATACCAAAGCAGCTTAATTTTTAATGATGAATATTCAAATTAAAAAGTTTTATTACGGTGATATACCCGATAGCAGTCCTTCTTCATCAAATGATGTAAGAAGTACCGAAAACCCTTGGCCTTTGTGGGAAATTTTTATTCGTAGCAAACAAGGTCTCGATCATAAACATGCGGGTAGTCTGCATGCAGCAGATGCACAAATGGCAATTGAAAATGCAAGAGATGTATATACAAGAAGACAAGAAGGCCTAAGCATCTGGGCTGTTGAAAGCAAATTCATTCATGCAAGTAATCCTGATGATGCCGAAATGTTTTACGAACCCTCAACAGACAAGGTATATCGTCATCCTACTTTTTATGATTTGCCTGATGAAGTGAAGCATATGTAGAAAATGTTTCAGGTTTGATGTTTAAACGTTTAAGGTTTTTAAATGAACAACAAATCAGTCTGCAAAACAATATTTTGTTCGCTATTTAATATTCTGATAGAATGGATTCAAATCAACAAATCTCCAAATCAACAAATCTTCAAATCAACCAAACCCTCCACTTAGCCGACACCGCCTTAATCCTCGGACAGCGCAATAGTGACTGGTGTGCACATGGCCCGATTCTTGAACAGGATATTGCCATCACTAATATTACATTGGATTTGATTGGGCAGGCAAGGAATTTTTATCAGTATGCCGCAACATTAATTAATAATGCAGAAAACAAAAATGAAACGGAAGATTCCCTAGCTTATTTAAGAAATGAAAGAGAATTTAAAAACTTTTTGATATGCGAATTGCCCAACGGCAACTGGGCGCAAACTATTTTACGTCAGTTTTTGTTTAGTGTTTATCAGGAATTACTCTTTGAAAAATTGATAGCTTGTAATGATCAACAACTATCTGCTATAGCAGCAAAATCAATCAAAGAAACCAAGTACCATGTGAAATGGAGCAGCGAATGGGTAATCCGTTTGGGCGATGGAACAGAAGAAAGTAAAACAAAAATGGAACAAGCTATTGATGAAATTTGGATGTATACAGGTGAGTTTTTTATTGCTAACGATTATGACATCATTGATGTTACTTCTATAAAATCGAAATGGCTTGAAAAAATTAATGAAATTTTTGAAGAGGCAACACTCTCTGTTCCTGAAAATACATTCATGCAATCAGGAGGAAAAAATGGAATTCACACCGAATACCTAGGATTCCTCCTTTCTGAAATGCAGGTATTGCAAAGAACATATCCTGGTGCAAACTGGTAACAACTACTATAATTGACAAATACTAAAGAACATATTTTATCTCTGCTTGAACAGGTTTCTGATCCGGAAATTCCTGTATTATCAATCTTAGATTTGGGTATTGTAAGAGATATTGTTTGTACTAGCGATAAAGATGTCGTAATAACGATTACGCCTACCTATTCTGGTTGCCCTGCTATGGACGCCATTGCATTTGATATCAAATTGAAACTCATAGAAAACGGTTTCGAAAATGTAAATATTATATACTCCCTAAGTCCTGCATGGACTACAGATTGGATGAGCGAAGAAGGAAAAAAGAAACTGCAATCTTATGGCATAGCCCCTCCGCAAAACATGTCTTCAAGAATTGAGAAATTATTGTTCGAAGAAGAAAGTCATATTAAATGTCCGCGCTGTCATTCTACCAACACTAAATTGCTAAGCCAGTTTGGGTCTACAGCATGCAAAGCGCTCTATCAATGCTCAAACTGTAAAGAACCTTTCGACTATTTTAAATGTCATTAATATGCTTAACTTTAATAGTCAGCAAATCTTTTCATCATGAATATCAATATTTACATTGAAGAAGCAGCGCAGGTTTCGATATCATTTATGATTGGAGCAATCTTAGGTATTGAAAGAGAATTCAGAAGTAAACCCGCTGGATTTAGAACCATGATTTTAATTTGTGTAGGCTCTTGTTTATACACTATTTTATCTCAAGAACTAGGAGGAGCAGCAAGTACTGATCGTGTGGCTAGCAACATTGTTACAGGTATCGGGTTTATTGGTGCGGGTGTTATTTTTAAAGAGGGCATTTCTGTAAATGGTTTAACAACTGCAGCATTGATATGGGTTACAGCTGCCTTAGGAATGGCAGTAGGTTATAAAAATTATCCGATTGCAATTGTAGTTACTATTATTGTGGTGGTAGTTCTATTTATTTTAGAACCCGTTCAACGCTACATCATTAAATTTCATAAAGTAAAAGATTACCGAATCAGATTTGCAGAAAACGGTTCAGAATTTAAAAAAGACCTAGCTGTTTTTGTCAAAAACAATAACCTTACATTCAGACCAATGAAAGTGATTAAAGAAAATGGAGACGCTATTTATATTTACAGAATCAGTTCACCCAAAAGAAACTATGATGTAGTTAATCAGTTTCTATTAGACCATAAAGAAGTTAAAAGCTTTGATGTATAATTTAATCTATGTAATAAATGTCAAGTGTATTATTAGAAATTAAAAACAAGGTGGCTTACGTCACCTTGAATCGTCCTGAAAAATTTCATTCATTTAACAGAGAGATGGCTTTATTGCTGCAACAAATTCTCGATGAATGTGAGGCCAATAAAGAGGTGAGATGTATTTACATAACGGGAAGCGGTAAAGCTTTTTGCGCAGGACAAGATTTAAGCGAAGTCACAGGTCCCAATCCAGCAACCTTCGACAAAATATTATTGGAGCACTACAATCCCATCATCATGAGGATTAGAAATATTGCCAAACCAATTGTTGGTGCTGTAAACGGAGTTGCTGCTGGAGCGGGCGTAAATATTGCTTTATGTTGTGATATTGTTGTTGCGAGTGAGAATGCTTCATTTATTCAGGCCTTTTCTAAAATCGGTTTAATTCCTGATTGCGGTGGCACTTATTTTTTACCAAGATTAATCGGCTTTCAGAAAGCAACAGCATTGATGATGTTAGGAGATAAGGTTGGTGCTGTTGAAGCCGAAAGAATAGGAATGATTTACAAATATTTTTCCGCAGAAACATTTACTGAAGAATCAATAAAGATTGCTGAAACGCTCGCACAAATGCCTACTAAAGCATTTGCTTATACTAAGCTCGCATTAAATCATTCTTTACAAAATAACCTGGAGCAACAGTTACAGTTTGAAGACAAGCTTCAATACAAAGCTGCTCATACCGAAGATTATAAAGAAGGCGTTGCCGCATTTATAGAAAAAAGATCTCCAATTTTCAAAGGCGAATAACATGAATAACGAAAAAGATAAACACGCAAACAATGTGGTAAATCACATGATGCATCATGATTTGTTTAGTCAGTGGTTAGGTATTGAAGTTGTTGAAATCAAAGAAGGTTACAGCAAAATAAAAATGACCATCAGACCTGAAATGATCAATGGTTTAGGCATCATCCATGGTGGAGTTACTTTTTCTTTTGCCGACAGTGCCTTTGCGTTTGCTTGCAACAACAGAAATAATCTTTCAGTTGCGTTAGACACTTCGATTAATTTTTTAAAGCCCGTTCACGTAAACGATGTATTAATTGCTGAAGCAACTGAAATACATAATGGCAAATCAACCGGCCTTTACCATATCCACATCAAAAATCAGCACGATCATAATGTTGCGGTATTCAAAGGCACATGCTATAGAACCGGAAAAACATTGATTTAAAATTTTATCATGATCTATCAATTTAACGATATCATTCCTGTTGTACATCCAAGCGCTTTCGTTCATCCACAAGCCTGTGTAACCGGAAATGTGGTTATTGGAAAAGAGGTGTACGTTGGTCCTGGCGCGGCAATACGTGGCGACTGGGGTCAAATTATTATTGAAGACGGATGCAATATTCAGGAAAACTGCACCATACACATGTTTCCAGGAACAACAGTTTTACTGAAGGAAGGCGCTCATGTTGGACACGGCGCTATCGTACATGGTGCAACGTTAGGAAGAAATTGTTTGATTGGAATGAATGCAGTCATCATGGATAATGTTCAACTAGGTGATGAATGTATTGTTGGTGCTCTGGCATTTATCAAAGCTGATGCTGTTTTTGAAAGAAGAAGTTTGATTGTAGGAAACCCTGCACAAAAAATTAAAGAGGTAAGCGATGAAATGATGAAATGGAAAACCGAAGGAACAAAATTGTATCAACAACTTCCCCAACAACTACACCAGAGTTTGAAGGAATGTCAACCTCTCACGTCCATTCCCAAAAACAGAGAAATAAAATATCCTGAATATAAAACTTGGAATGAAATAAAGTAGCCCAAGATTTAAACCGTGCGCAAGAAGGTTTGACCCTTAAGCTAACCACACCTCCTTTTTAAGTATTACCTTTGCACAAATGGAAAAATCAAATTTTGTTGATCAGATAAAAATATTTTGCAGAAGCGGTCATGGTGGTGCGGGAAGCAAACATTTCATGCGCAACAAATTAACAGCGATGGGCGGACCCGACGGTGGTGATGGTGGAAGAGGTGCTCATATCATTTTAAAAGGCAACTCGCAACTTTGGACCTTGCTACATCTTCGATATTTTAAAAATGTATTAGCAGAAAATGGGGGTAATGGCGGAGGTAATAATTGCACTGGCAGATATGGAAAAGATATCATCATTGAAGTTCCATTAGGAACCATCGCCAAGTCGGAGGATTCTGATGTTATTGAAGCCGAGATTTTGGAGCACGGACAAGAGATCATTTTAATGAAGGGCGGTCGTGGTGGATTGGGAAACAGTAATTTTAAAACGGCTACCAATCAGGCTCCTGAATACGCACAGCCTGGAGAAGAAGGTGAAGAAGGAATAAAAGTGCTTGAACTCAAAGTGCTTGCTGATGTAGGTTTGGTGGGTTTTCCCAACGCAGGAAAATCAACATTGCTTTCAAGTATCACTGCTGCGAAACCTAAGATTGCCGATTATGCTTTTACTACGCTCGTTCCTCAGTTAGGAATGGTTGAATACAGAGACTCTCGAAGTTTTTGTATGGCCGATTTGCCTGGAATCATAGAAGGTGCCGCCGAAGGAAAAGGATTGGGACATCGATTTTTAAGGCATATAGAAAGAAACTCGGTTTTACTTTTTTTAATTCCTGCAGATAGCAAAGACCATCGTGAGGAGTTTGATATTTTAAGATCTGAACTGGAAAAATACAATCCCGAAATGTTGCAAAAAGATTTTGTAATCGCCATCAGCAAATCAGATATGCTTGATGATGAATTAAAAGAAGCCATTTCAAAAGAGCTTCCCAAAAACATTCCTCACGTTTTCATTTCATCGGTGACTGGTTATCAGTTGCAACAACTGAAAGATTTACTTTGGAACACCATCAATGCAACAAGAGTAGATTAAATAATGAACAGCTGTGAATAACAATTATTTGCTTTTTGTTCAAACTTGTGCGTATTTCGTGCTTGATGTTTTACTCCTCTGCCTTATTCAAAAATAAATTCAGCATTTTACCTTTATTTTTATTGGGGTTTTTTATCGTTTTTATTTTGAGTGGATGCCCATATCGCTCTGTTTATTCCATCGATACAGAACCTCAATTACCTATTAATGAATCTTATTTAGGAACCTGGGAAACCATGGCTATTGATGCTAACGCTAAACCCATTAAGGTTACATTGAATCTTTCTAAAAATACCGACTCTGTTTACAATGTTGAATTTTCGGGTTATTTCGGAAGAGTAAATAAAAAGAAAAAGCCAGTAATGGATACTATAGCAGGTACTTCATACTTAAGTAATATTTCTTCCCGTGAATTCATGAATATCAAAGTTAGAAATCTCGTATTTATTGCTCAGGTGATCTACAAAAATGATGAACTATCAATGCTGGCGATGACCGAAAACTTTACCAATAAAATGATAAAATACGATGAACAATTACGTAATGCACTTGCCTATCATTTCAGAACACGACTAAATCCTCTTTATGATGATGATTTCTGTTTAAAAAACATGAAAAGAGTTTCCGTTAAAAACTAATTCTCTTATTTATCTGTAATTTGCTTCTTTTATTAAGATTCTTTCCAATCAATAATAAGCGTTCATGCAAAGGAATTTACTTTATTTTATTAATCCCATCTCAGGAACAAAAAATAAACAGGCATTGGTTGAGCTCATTCATCAAGAAACTACAAATCGCAATATTTCTTATCAAATCATTCATACTAACAAAGAAGGTGATTATCAGTACTTGCCAGATAAAATTGAAAATGAAAATATTTCTGATGTTATTGTTTGCGGAGGCGATGGTACCATTAGTCAGATTGCCTCTTTTTTATTAAACACAAACGTAAACATTGGTATTATTCCTGTTGGATCTGGTAATGGATTGGCTTTTGCTGCTAATATAAGCAGAGACTTTAAAAAAGCTATGCAAATTATTTTTGCGGGTACTGCAAAATATATTGACGGATTTTCTTTCAACAATAAATTCGGATGTATGCTTGCTGGCTTTGGCTTTGATGCTAAAGTGGCTCATGATTTTTCTAAACAAAAGAAAAGAGGTTTGATAACCTATATTTTGTTGTGTATCAAAAACTTTTTCTCGATAAAATCCTACTCGTTTACTATTGAAATTAACCAACAAAAGATTAAAACCAATGCTTTATTTATAAGCATTGCAAACAGTAATCAATTCGGAAACCACGTAACTATTGCGCCTATGGCATCTTTAAATGATGGCTTGTTCGATGTAGTAGTGGTAAACAAAATGAATAAATTGATAACGATGTTATCTCTGATCCGACAAATTAGTGTTGGAAAGATTAAATCCGATATCATTGAAAAAAATAAAATCAGTAAAGGGATTGGTTATTTTCATTGTGATAAAATAACAATTGAGAATCACGATAATGCACCGCTGCATTTAGATGGAGAGCCGATTACAACAGGAACTAAAATTGAAATTAAAATTATACCCAGCGCATTTAAACTGCTTCAACCTTGTTAGTCTTTTTTACTACAAACAAAAGTGTAACCATACAAAGCACAAGCAACATAGCCGTAAACTGATGTGAAACTCCTATGATAACAAACATGCTTCCTGAAGTAGCGGTTAACAAAGCAGATATTCCCAACAACACCTGAATAGTAATCAAGGAAAGAAAAGTTATTCTTAATTTTTTAAATACGGAATGATTGATCAAAATTTTTGTTTGAAAATAAAATAACATGGCTAACGCAAACAGCATGTATGCAATGCCGCGATGAATGAAATGGATGGTAATTTTATTATTGATTAAGTTTTGTATCCACGGAGAAAGCTCATTCATAGCTGAAGGTATCATTGCTCCATTGATTGAAGGCCATGTTGGCGCTGTTACGGCTGCTTTCATTCCTGCCATAAATCCTCCGTAAATTAATTGTATAAACAATATTGATATTATCGCTATTAATAACTTTCTTGTTTTTGAATGAAAAACTTTTTCTTTGAAGGTTGGTAGTAAACTTAAAGCAAACCAGAAGGTATACGACAATAAGATCAATGCTGCAATGAAATGGGTAGTCAACTCAACATGTCCTACAAAATATTTCTCAGGTACTAATCCACTCTTCACCATAAACCAACCAATCGCCCCTTGCATGGCTCCCAAAAAAAATAAAATCACCATTGGCAAAATCATGGTGCGATTGAATTTCTTTTTAATTATGAAATATACAAAGCCGATTAAAAAAACGACTCCTAAAAATCTTGCCCATAAACGATGAAACCATTCCCAGAAAAAAATAAACTTGAATTCTTTTAAAGAAAAATACTGATGCACATATTTAAACTGATCGGTGTGTCTGTATTTATCAAACTCTAATTGCCAGTCTGCATTAGTTAATGGAGGAAGGGCTCCTGTAATCGGTTTCCACTCAGTAATAGATAAACCCGATTCGGTTAATCTAGTTATGCCACCTATCAGCACTTGAATAACAATCATACCAACCCCAATTAACAACCATGTTGCTACCTGACGATTATTTTTTTGTTGTTGCATCAAATCCATAGAACAGCAAAGTTAGTGATGTTTTGAATTTAGTAAAGAAATGTTTAGTAGGTTCTGAAGGTTTTGAATGTTATGAAGGTTCAAGTCAACTCATAACCTACCAAACGTGCAAAACCTACTCAACAATTTTTAAACATTTTTACTGACCTTTGTTTTACTTTTTATGTTAGAAAACTCTTTTGATATCAACAAAATTGAGGCTGGACTTGATGAGGCTGGGCGAGGTTGTTATGCAGGACCTGTTTTTGCAGCTGCGGTAATTTTACCGAAAGATTTTTATCACCCTTTATTAAACGACAGTAAAAAGCTCACTGAAAAAAATAGAGATTTATTAAGACCCATCATAGAAAAAGAAGCCATCGCATTTGGTGTGGCAAGGGTGGATCATAACGAAATTGATCAAATCAATATTTTACAGGCGTCATATAAAGCCATGCACCTGTCGATTGATCAACTCAAAAAAAAGCCTGAGCTCTTGTTAATTGATGGAAACAGATTTAAGGCTTATAAAAAAATTCCTCATCAGTGTATTATTAAAGGTGATGGAAAATACAGCAATATTGCCGCTGCAAGTATTTTAGCAAAGACTTACCGTGACGAATACATGCAAATCATCCATCTGAAATATCCACATTATTGCTGGAATAAAAACAAGGGTTACGGAACAGCCGATCACAGAAGAGCAATTGAAGAGTTTGGCTTATGCAAGTATCACCGTAAAACTTTTAATATACTTCCTTCAAAATAAAAATGTTGCAAGTAAAAAATATCAATCCATAAAAGAGCCCGCTCCTTCTCTGATTACAATACATTCTCCTGATGTACAATCCACAACCGTTGAAGGCGTCATCCCGCCAATACCTCCATCTATTACCATGTGTAATCTGTTTTCAAAATTTTCGTGGATGATTTCTGGGTCGGTATAATCTTCAACATTATCGCCAGGAAGAGAAGTGCTCAAAATGGGATTTCCCAGTTCTTCAAGAATTCGCTGACAAATAATATTATCAGGAATCCTCAGTCCTATGGTTGACTTTTTATTTTGTAACAGTTTGGGTACCTGCTTACTTGCCGGTAATATGAAAGTAAAAGGACCAGGCAAATGACTTTTCAGCGTACGATAGATTGGTGTGTCTATGGGTTTGGTGAAGTCACTTAAATGGCTCAGGTCTCTGCAAATGAAAGAAAGCATCGCTTTGGAAGGCTGTATATTTTTAATCTGACAGATTTTTTCTATGGCTTTAGGTTGAAAAATATCGCATCCCAATCCATAAATAGTATCGGTGGGATAAACGATAACGCCACCCGATTTCAGGCATTCTACAACTTGTTTGATGAGGCGTTCCTGTGGATTTTGAGGGTGAATTTGTAGAATCATATCCTACAATTTAAAACAAATAATCTTGAAGAAGAAAGAAATGAAGATTTTATGTCCTACTTTTGCTCGGTTTTTTTCAAATTTTCAAAACTCTTTTATATGTCATTAATTACAGTTGGTACGATGGCTTTTGATGCTATTCAAACTCCTTTCGGAAAAGTAGACAGAATTGTTGGTGGTTCTGCAACCTATGTTGCCTATGCTGCGAGCAATTTTATCAACGATGTAAAGCAAATTTCAATCATTGGAAATGATTTTCCTGCAGAAGAAATTCAATCTCTTGAAAAAAGAGGTGTCAATCTTGATGGCGTTGAAAGAGTTGCAGATAAAAAATCTTTTTTTTGGAGTGGGAAGTACCATATGGACATGAACACAAGAGATACGCTTGTAACCGACTTGAATGTATTAGCTGATTTTAATCCAATCGTTCCTGAAAGCTATCAGGGAAGCGAATTTTTAATGTTGGGAAATTTGATGCCTAAATTACAATTGAGTGTGATCAACCAATTAAAAGTAAAACCAAAGTTAATCGTAATGGATACGATGAACTTTTGGATGGATATTGCTTTGGATGATTTGAAAGAAGTGTTGAAAAAAGTAGATGTGTTATTAGTGAATGATAGTGAGGCGCGTCAGTTAAGTGGAGAGTTTTCTTTGGTGAAAGCTTCGCGTAAAATTATGGAAATGGGACCTCAATTCTTAATTATTAAGAAAGGAGAACATGGTGCATTGTTGTTCCATAAAAATCATGTATTTCACGCACCTGCGTTACCGTTAGAAGAAGTGTTTGATCCAACAGGTGCCGGCGACACTTTTGCCGGAGGGTTTATTGGTCATATTGCAAAAACAAACGACATCAGCTTTGATAATATGAAAACTGCAATCATTGTAGGTAGTGCGTTAGCAAGCTTTTGTGTTGAAAAATTTGGACCAGAAAGAATGAAGGAAATTACAAAAGAAGATATCGATGCAAGAATAAGCGAGTTTGTGCAATTAGTGAGTTTTGATATCGATTTAGTTTAATTATGCTCGACATTATTATTTTATATTTTCTGTTGAAAAAAATTGGATTGCTTGCCAAGGAAAAAGGTGTAAGCAGTGTAAAGTGGAAAATCCTGACTGTACTTTCATGGTTTGTATTTGAAGGCATAGGTGTTGATTTTGCACTTGCATGGGCGGGGTTGGGCGAAATTAAAAGTGTTACTCAGTTCAGCTCAATTATAATTTCTAATCCTGGCGTTATGTTGTTTGCTTATTTCTGTGCTTTCGGTGGCTATCTTTTAGTTAGATATCTGTTGGAAAGAAAGCCGAATCAACAAGAGCAATAGTTTTCAAATCCAATCATCCTTTTACTACAATAGTATTTTTGAATTTGCGAACCCTTCCTTTCAGATTAAACACTTCTGTATAGATAATGTAAATTCCTTTGGATAGCTTTTGGTTTTGTTCGTTAAGCCCGTCCCACATGAACTGTCCTGATCTTCCACACAAGGCTCTGCGCTGAATTTGTTTTACTAATCTTCCGTTTACATCAAACAACGAAATGTTTGCAACATATCCGGGTTCATCAAAATTATATTTTATAGCAGCCATATCATCAACACCATCGTTATTCGGCGAAATTATTTTAGGTTCAACATGAATCATTCCTTCGTAAGCGCCATCAGTATATGATTGTGAATTTTTATAAGTTGGTGTTCCATAACCCATACTGCTCGAAGCGGAATGCCAATTCTGTTCATCGTTTGATGTGCTGTTTGCGTTTATCCTTTCCAGTGAAACACCTTCAGCATTGTCGATCAGTTTAAAATGCCAATCATCTTTGTAATCAACCCTGTCAATTATTTTTCCTTGTTCGTTCATTACAATAACATGGCCTTGATCGTCATTCATTGATGGAATCGAGTTGACTTTAATGATATTATCGGGTTGTTTTACCAAATAATGACTCTTAACAATTGAAGGACTTTCGGTTAAAACAATATAATCGTCTGGAAACAAAAGAAAATTCTGTTCAGAAATAGCAGTGATGTTATCGATGTTTCCAAGCGAATTTAAGTTTGCGATATACAGGTTTTTTAGATTAAGAATATCCCGGCTTCGATTGTACAACTCTACATAATCAACTCCATCAGCTTTAGGATTAAATAAAATTTCATTTACTACCACATCCAAACTATCAGCATGTTCAAATAATCCTGTTTGTGAGTGATTGTATGATCCTATTTCGTTTAAAACACAATCCACAACACCGCTTACCGAAATACTATAGGTTTTATTTCTATTTAGAGGCGTAGGTAACTCCAGCAAAATTTTATCGAACAATGGGGAAAGCGGTTTTGCTACAAGTGGATTTCCGATTCCATCATTTATACTATAATGTGAGATATTGGATGCTTCTGCACTATCGAGAGGTTCATTAAAATATAAAATCAAATGGGTGCTGTCGATTGCAAATGTTCTTACAAGTTTAGGATAAGTAATATCGCTATTAAAAGCATCCACGCTATTCATCTGGCCTGGTGTTCCACCTGCTATTGCATTGCTTGCGGTCCAATTATCAAATCGCGAACAGGGATTATTCAAGTCAACCATTTCCAAACTCCATCCACCTTGTTTTTTAAAATCACTCTGGTACCATTCATCAGAGTAATCAACCGCATGAATGGTTCTGCCATCAGGAGCAATGAGTATAATCAAATCACCAGTGTTAGAAAGAGAAGGAAAGCTGGTCACGCTAATTACGCTTCCAAAAACACTCATCTCTGGTACCGATCCACTACTGCAAATAATTATGCTACTATCGGGTTTTAAAATAAAAGATCGCATAGGTCCGCTAGTGGCGGATGATTTTCCTATTCGCCAGTTTTGCAGATTAATTTCATTGAGAGATTTGTTTCTTAATTCTAACCACTCACAATTGGGTAAGCCAAATGAAGGAGTTGGATCTGCCATAATTTCATCAATTACAATATCATATCTGTTTACCAAAGAGTAGGGAATGATGGAATCTAATTTATTAAATGCATTTGACGAATGAATAATCATCATTAAAATGATGGTTGGTATTGCTTTCATATTGGGAGATTTTTGACAAAACTATTTATTGAAAATAGTTCAACATCGGAATTGGAGTTTTATGAGAACTTAAATGTTTACAAACGATTTTCTTTACTGTATTAAATTTTATCTATTTTTTATCGGGTTACTTCGATTCCCCTTTATTATGAGTTATTTTTGTAAAAATTTATTTTTATGAGAGTTGCAGTTGTAGGCGCTACTGGTTTGGTAGGAACAAAAATGTTACAGGTGTTGGCAGAAAGAAATTTTCCTGTGAGTGAATTGATTCCAGTAGCATCTGAAAAATCGGTAGGAAAGAAAATTACCTATAAAGCAAAAGAATATACAATTGTAAGTATGCAGTCTGCAATTGACGCTAAACCCAACGTGGCTATCTTTTCTGCTGGAGGAAGTACGTCTTTAGAGTGGGCTCCAAAATTTGCAGAGGCGGGGATAACAGTAATTGACAACTCAAGTGCCTGGAGAATGGACCCTGATAAGAAACTGGTAGTTCCGGAAGTTAATGCAGAAGTGTTAACACCAAACGATAAAATCATTGCCAATCCAAATTGCTCAACCATTCAACTGGTGGTGGTATTGAAGCCTCTTCATGAGAAATATAAAATCAAAAGAGTAGTAGTAAGCACTTATCAAAGTGTTACGGGTACTGGTGTTAAAGCGGTTAATCAGTTGATGAATGAGAGAAAGGGAATTGAAGGCGAGATGGCTTATAAATATCCGATAGATTTAAATGCAATTCCTCATATAGATGTGTTTTTGGATAATGGTTATACCAAAGAAGAGATGAAGATGACCAATGAAACTAAAAAAATTATGGGGGATGAAAGTATTTCACTAACGGCAACCTGTGTACGCATTCCAACAATTGGAGGCCATAGCGAATCAGTGAATATTGAATTTGAGAATGATTTTGAAGTGGAGGAAGTGAAAGCTCTTTTATCAAAAACTCCCGGAGTTGTTTTGCATGATGATGTTGCTAATTTCGTTTATCCCATGCCAATAAACGCTCACGATAAGGATGATACTTTTGTAGGAAGAATCAGAAGAGACGAGACTCAGCCTAAAACGATGAATTGCTGGGTGGTGAGCGATAACCTTCGTAAAGGAGCTGCTACCAATGCAGTTCAAATTGCAGAGTATTTGATGGAGAAGAAGTTCATTTAAAATGTTATAACTTGAGGCTTTAGCCTTTTAAAAAATTATGTTTTTTTCCGCCGGTCTGCGACCGGTGTGTTTTACACAAAGAAATCACTTTGGCATCTAGACCCGACACTATTACAAAAAAATTATAAATACAAAAAGGAAAAATCTTTTTTATCAGAAAGAATAAAACAGTTTTTTAACGTGGAAATGGTACAAAATTTCCTTTGTCACCATTTAAATGGTGGGCTACTTGCAATTTTCAATAGTAGAAGCAAGCTTTATCATTTCATCATTTTCAAAAGCTGTCTGATGCTGCTCTCTCACACCCATTACAAACATCGCTTTTGCTAACTGTACAGATGTGATGCTTAGATTTTTTCCCAGGTATTTTATAATAGGATATACAAGTCTAAATAACCTGTACATGAAATTGGGTTCTTTTCTTTTATTAACAGGATAAATATATCCGGGTCTGGCGCTGTGAAAATTAGATTTGAAAATATCGTAGAGTTGATTTTCTGCCAAGCCCTTATATTTGGCAAACAACACCCTGCTCTTTTCTGTTCTATCGGCACCAGCGCCGCTTAATAATATAAATTTGGATGAAGGCCAATGTGATATGATTTCCTTGCCTAATGCCGTTGGATAATCAACTGTTATTTGTTTAAATAAACTTTTATCTACAGCACCCGTGTAAACTCCAATACAAAAAAACACAACATCTATTTGATCCGATATTGAAGAAAGAATATTGTAATCCAAAAAATTATTAATGACAACCTCTTGAATTTTTTGATTTTTATGTTGAGTGGGGTTTCTGGAAAGCAAATAAATTTTGTTGATCTCTTTCGATTCCATACAAATCTGCACCAATTCATTGCCTACCATTCCGGATGAGCCGGCAATTAAAATATTTTTAGGAGCAGACATTTATTATTTCCTTTCTAATAAAATTTAGACATTTCTTTTGCAGGATCGACAGATTATTCATTATCATCACTTTTTTCTTCCCAATACCTACAATAAAAAAACTCCCCTAATTCATCTATTAACTCTTTAGGATATCCATTTTCAACAAGCCATTTATTTACATCTTTTACATCATCTGGAATAGACTTTGGAAAACCATATCTCCAACCAGATGGCGGGTCTATCATTCTCATTTCTTACTATTTTCAAATAAATATTTTACTTTGAAGTATACACACCACTTTTATCTTTAATGGTTTCGGGTTGCAGTGTTTATGATCTTCTAGCCCACCATTTAAAATGGTGGGCTATGATAATATAATTATGCTATCGTCCAAGTTTCATTACCCCTCAATAATTTATCCAAATCACCCTTTCCCTTTTGTGCGATTATTTCTTCAACTTGCATGGTCATCACGTCTTCATAACAAGCTCTATCGGTTTCATAAAAAACACCAAAAGGTCTTGGAAGATGACCTTGCAAAGAAGGGTCATCAAACATTCTCACTAATATCTGAGCTTTATAAAAATCCCTTTCATCGTGTATCCATAAATCAGCTGTGCTTGATCCTTCAGTCAAATCAACAATAACAGGCTTAAAGCCATCAAGCTTAATTCCTTTATTTTGATTGGCGCCAAAAACCAACGGTTTTCCATGCTCCAAAAACAACGCTTCTTCCATTTTTGATCCCTTCTCTGTAAACACTTCAAAAGCGCCATCATTAAAGATGTTACAGTTTTGGTAGATCTCTAAAAACGAAGTTCCCTTATGCGCATTGGCTCTTAATAACATAGCCTGCAAATGTTTTGGATCTCTGTCCATCGATCTGGCAATAAAGCTTCCATCTGCTCCCATAGCTAATGCTAAAGGATTAAAAGGATGATCGATACTTCCGAAAGGAGTGCTCTTGGTTACTTTATGTTCTTCTGATGTTGGTGAATACTGACCTTTGGTTAAACCGTAAATCTGATTGTTGAACAACAATACATTTACATCAAAGTTTCTTCTCAATAAATGAATGGTATGATTTCCACCTATACTCAATCCATCTCCATCACCTGTTACAATCCAGATGCTCAATTCAGGACGAGCAGCTTTTAATCCGCTGGCTACTGCTGTTGCTCTTCCATGAATGCTGTGCATGCCGTAGGTATTCATGTAATAAGGAAAACGACTGCTGCAACCTATACCCGACACAATCACAATATTCTCACGTGGTATACCAAGTGTAGGCATTACCTTCTGAACCTGAGCCAAAATAGAATAGTCGCCGCAACCCGGACACCAGCGAACTTCCTGGTCGGTTGCAAAATCTTTGGCAGTTAATGGGGCTATTGTAGTAGAGTCACTCATAATTAAATAATTGTAGATGCAAAGTTACTATTAAATCTGTCAAATTGAGGTAAGAAGAGCATCTGGTAAGCGTAATACTTATGTATATTATTTGTACTGCTGTCGTAATATTGCAAAATCTCAGTATCATCAATTTTAAAAGATTGATTTTACAATAAAAATCATCCCTAATTAATTCAATCTTAATTATATTTAATCCACTAATTTTCCACCTTTGAAAAGTTTTTTCTCCCTTCATAAAAAACAAATTGCATTAATAATAGGAGTTTTATTATTCCTTTTCTTTTTTTTAATAAATCCTCTTGCGCTTTTACCCAAAGCCAAAATCGTTTTAGCCATCGCGTCATTAATGATCAGCTGGTGGATTTTTGATGCGCTGCCTCTCGCTGTAGTTGCGTTATTGCCAATCATTTTATTTCCGCTTTTTGATATTAGTCCCATTAAAGAAGTAACCAAATCATACGCCGACTCCATCATCTTTTTGTTTATGGGGGGATTCTTTATTGGGATTGCTATTGAGAAATGGAAGTTACATAAACGAATTGCCCTAAACCTCATCAAAAAAACTGGAACCAACGGGAATAAAATTATATTAGGCTTCATCATATCAACTGGATTTTTAAGTCTTTGGTTAAGCAACACTGCTACCACTATGATGATGTATCCCATAGCCTTATCCGTTATTCACATCATTGATTTGAATGAGCCTAACGAAAAAAGCAAAAAAAACTTTTCAGTGGTATTGATGTTATGTATTGCCTATGCATCAAACTTTGCGTTGGGTACAATTATAGGAACTCCGCCAAATGTGGCTTATGTAAATTATATCTCCGAAAAATTCAACTATAATATTGGTTTTACCGATTGGATGATTGTATTTATGCCTCTCACCATTCTTTTACTTTTAGCATTGTACTGGGTTATGGTAAGATGGCTCTTCCCTAATAATATTAAACACAGTGAAAGCGGATCTGAATATATTAATGAAGAGGTAAACAAACTTGGGAAGATGTCATTGGCTGAAAAAAGAACTTGTTATGTTTTTGTGATAACGGTGTTGCTATGGATTTTTAAAGATCTTATTAATGCCATGCAAAACATAATTGAGTTAGATGATACCATTATTGCATTAATGGGAGCGGTATCGCTTTTTATTATTCCTGCTGATGAAAAACATGAACAATCCTTATTATCTTGGGAAGACACCTCTAAAATGGCTTGGGGAATATTAATATTATTTGGAGGAGGTATTGCCTTAGCGAAAGCATTGGAAGATGTGAAATTGATGGACCAATTAGGCGGATTTATTGCATCCTATTCCACTGGTAATGTTTTAATGATGATATTGATTGTTACTACATTTTCTATTTTTCTAAGCGAGGTTATGGGAAATGTTGCACAGGTGATTGTTATGACTCCTGTTGTTTCTTCAGTTGCCGTTTCTTTACACATGGATCCTTTAATGCTCGGAATACCTATGACTTTAGCCGCGAGCTGTGCAAGTATGTTGCCTATGGGTACTCCTCCTAATGCAATTGTATTTGCTAGTGGTCATATCAAAATGAAAAATATGATTAGGTCAGGATTTGTGTTGAATCTCATTTCAATTATCATTATTACCCTCTTTTGTTATTTCATTCAGCCTTTGATCATGAGATTGGCGATATA
>JAIXWH010000090.1 GCA_027484165.1 Chitinophagaceae bacterium
GCCCGTTTGTTACACAAATGTGGCACTTTTTTTTACCCCATACAACTCAACTTCTTCAGTGTTTAATGATGGCTAAACGGAGATTTCTCTTACTAAAGTCTATTCTGCATTGAATTTGGATATCTTTGTTTTATTATGCCCAACCGTCAAACCGATATTTTATTTCAATTAATTCACGCCCTCGAAAAGTCTGAAAAGCGCAATTTTAAACTCTATATACAGCGAAATTCAGCAAATAAAAACCTCAAAATCATTGAATTGTTTGATGCTATCGATAAACTGCAGGAATATGATGAAGCTGTTTTACTCAAAAAACTAAGTTCCATCAAAAAACCACAGCTTTCCAACGTAAGATCTCATCTCTACAAACAATTGCTCGCTAGCTTGAGGGTAATCAAAACCAATGAAAGCATCGATTTAATGCTCAATGAACAGCTCGACTTTGCCAGAATTCTTTACAACAAAGGGTTGTATCATCAAAGTTTAAAAACGCTGGAAAAAATAAAGGAGGTGGCTATCGCCAACCATCACCATACTTTTTTAATTCAAATCATTTCTTTCGAAAAGAAAATTGAAGCGCTTCACATCACCAGAAGCTTACAAAACAGAGCTGAAGTTTTAAGTGCAGAAGCTGAAACGGTCAATCAAAAAAGAACAACCATAACAAAACTTTCTAATCTGGCATTACAATTATACAGCTGGTATATTAAAAACGGCCACGCTCGTAACGTTAACGATGAAACGATTATAAAACAATTCTTTTTTGAAAGACTCCCCAACAACTATCTTTCGCTCACTGGATTTTACGAACGATTGTATATTTATCAGAGCTTTTGCTGGTATGCTTATATCCGTCAGGATTTTCTCATGTATTATAAGTACACACAAAAATGGGTGGATTTGTTTCATGAAGAAAAAAAAATGATTGCTAATGAAACCTTTCATTATATCAAAGGCATGCACAACCTGATGAATTCGCTTTTTGATTTGAGATATCATAAAAAATTTGCAGACACGATTGATGTATTTGAACAATTTTACAAATCAGAAGTAGCAAACAGCTTAATTAATACCCGCATTCACACTTTCGTTTACCTCTACAGTGCTAAACTGAATCAGCATATTCTTTCAGGAAGATTTACAGAAGCAATGAAAATGCTCCCCGAAATTGAAGATAAACTCAACGAGTATGCGCTGTTTATCGACAAGCATCGTGTACTTGTAATCAATTATAAAATTGCAATGGTTTATTTTGGTGCGGGTGATTATAATAGGTGCGTCGATTATCTTCATAAAATCATCAACGATCATATAGACCTGAGAATTGATTTACAATGCTATGCCAGATTACTTCATTTGATTGCACACTACGAACTTGGTAATTATTCTTTGATTGAATACCTCACTAAATCAGTATTCCGCTTCATGGCAAAAATGAAACGCTTAACCGTAATCGAAGAAGCCATGTTTAAATTTTTAAGAAGCTCTTTTCATGTTAGCAGAAGTGAATTGAAAATTTTATTCCATGACTTATTGGAAACACTCAAACAATATGAGAAAACAAGATTTGAAACCAGAACCTTCGCTTATTTGGATGTCATCTCCTGGCTAGAAAGCAAGGTTGATCAAAAACCAATGGCCTCAATAATCAAAGAAAAATATTTAGAAAGCAAAAGATAAATTGATTAGCGCAATCATTTCCGACGATGATATCAATCTTTAGTTATGTTGATTCATGAATGCTATTAAGTTCAACATTATCTTAATGAATTTTTTAGTAGTAGCATGTTATGATTAATTAATATCAGCATCACCTGCTGATTGTTATCATTATTTACTGCTGATTGCATAACTAATTTCAAATCTAAATTGAAGGTTATGAAATTCACTAACAAATTATCGTTGATTGAAAGAAATTATCATCCGCGCTGGATGGTGATTTTCAGAATCTTATTAGGCTTGTCTTTGTTTATAAAAGGGATTCAGTTTATTCAAAACAAATCTATACTTCAAAAAATTATTGAAGAAAATCAAAATTTGCAAGAATACTTTTGGCTACAAACCATCATACCTTGGATACATCTTTTAGGTGGTGTATTTATTTTAATAGGAATGTTTACACGAATTGCTGTTATTGCGCAATTGCCGATTTTAATTGGGGCTGTGTTTTTTGTGAACTCAAAAAAATGGGTATTTGCAGGTGAGTCAGAATTAGGTCTTTCTATAATGATCCTGTTGCTATTATTAGTTTTTCTTTTTGCTGGCGATGGTTATCTATCTTGGAAAAAAGTAATTCACAAAGAAAATCATATTGAATAAGTTTTACAATAATATTTTTTGAATTAGTGTTGCTTTTAAAAAATTTTTATCTCGGTAAGTAAACCCATCGCTTTAGTTTTGAAACCAAATCTAATTTGCTAATTCAAAAGCAAAATGTTTTTTTATGTTGTGTTATGTTGCTAGTCGAAGCAGAATAGTTACTCCTGATTGTGCTGCAGAAGGCGGAATGAGGGGCAGATAATATTAATACTTATCATTTATTCAATTGACTCAATACTTGCTGGTACTTTTGTGCTTCTGCTGTTTTTCCCAATGCATTGTTTACATCAATTAAAACGCCAAATGCTTTTTGTGACTTACTGTTTAGTGTAAGTGCTTTGTTTGCAAATTCAATAGCATCTGTATAATTCTTTACTTGAAAATTTATTACGGCAATATTTTCGTATGAAACCAAAGAATTGGGATCGTATGAAATTGCTTTTTTTAAACAAATTAAAGCGCTGTCATTTTGTTTTTTATACGAATAAATAAACGCCATGTTATTTAATAATATTGGATTGTTCTCATTATAACTCGCACTGATTCGATACCATTCAAGCGACTTGTCGATGTTCCCTTTTTTATTTTCTGCGTAGGCTTTAAAGAAATATAAATCGCCTAAATTTTTTCTGGGTATAAAATCTTGCTTGTTGATATTGTGTGCCATTTCATAATATTTTTGAGCACTATCATACAATTCTCTTTTTTGATAAATCACTCCTAAATTATTCATGGGCATTACATAAGCTCGATCATACTCAATTGCTTTTTTATAATGTAAAATAGCATTGGTAGTATCGCCAAATTTTGAATAACAAATTCCGGAGTTATAATGCGCCTGTGTGTTTTTAGGATATATCTCAATGCTCTTATTGAAATGCTCTAATGCCTTGTTGAAAAAAGATGCGGATTCGTTGGGATCAGTTGCTGTTTGGGCTGCATTCAGATATTCTGTGGCTGCACTGTATTGAGTTCTGCTGCTGTTTGGACAAACTTCAATTCCTTTTTCGAATAACGTTAAATTGTTGATCCAATCTTTAGACCTGTTTTTCGAGAGCACAGAGAAGATTAATACAAAAACTCCTATTGAGGTGAGAAAGAGTATTTTGTTTTTTCCCGAAAAATTCTTCAAATCCATTTTAAATAAAATTGCTACGCCCCAGATGATAAAAATGGTGAACGATAAAGATGGCACAAACAAAAATCGTTCTCCAACATTAGCACCATTAATGATGAATAAATTGTTAGTGGGTGAAGAAGCTAAAAAGAAAAATAAAATACAAAATGACAATATTGGCATTTTTCGTATTTGCAAAATGGCGAATAAAAATAAAGCGCCGTAAATCAATAGCCCTAGCCATGCAGTTAAGCTTGACCAGTTTACCACAGAGATTTGATTATAGGAATAATCCCAGCTTAATGGCCAAGGTATAAACATCAGTTTGATATAGTAAAACAAAATTTGAGCTTTAGTTGCGGTCACTTCTGCAAAACCATTTGCTCTGTATAAAATATTGTCAAGCAAAGGATCAATGATATTTGTAGGGGCTGTGCCGATTGCTTTATATCTCATAAATAGAAATAGTCCTGTAGCCGCAGCTAAACAACTAAAATATTTAAGTGCTATTTTAAAGTTGGCATTGATGAGCATGTAATACGCAAGCGGTATAATCACTAGAAATGCAATGGAGCTCTCTTTAGATAAAAGCCCCAGGAAAAATAAGGCAATGCCTAAAATTATAGTAGCTAGCGATACTTCTTGCTGGTCTTTTTTGGGGATAAAAAAAAGAAGTGATGCAAAGCAGAACAAGGCAGCCAACAATTCATCAACACTTTTCACGCTCGAAACTACTTCGGTGTGAATGGGATGAACAATATACAATACTGTTATTAAAACAGCATACCATCGATTTAAGGAAGAAAATAATTTTCGCAAGAGTGTATACAAAACTATACTCACCAATACATACATGAACACATTCAACAAATGAGCAGCAGTTGGAGAGTTGTCGAAATATACATGCTGAAAAGTGAAAAACAATAATGTCGCGGGTCTGTAAGGTTGAGTACCTGTTGTGCCATCAAACTGATTCAAACTACCTAAACTGAAAATTTCTCCTACCCCATCAAATCCTTTTTGTACCGATTTGTGCTTTAAATAAAATAAATCATCATCCAAAGTAAATTCATAATTAATTGTACTTCCATACAATAATATAATAAGAGCAGCGAACAGCAAATAAATCAAGATATTGTTTTCCTTACTTATAGTCTCAGGCGCAAGGGTTGTAGCGGGTTCTTTTGTTTTTATTTTCTTGCTCATGAATTGCACTTTTGCCAAAAATACGAACAAGAAGTTTAGCATCATTCATTTTCGATTCCTATTGATGGATATTTTCTTTATTTTTATACTATTTATTTATCTCGAAAAAACCTCACTGCATGTTCACCAATAAAAGAAATAAAATATTATACTGGATTGGAGTGACATTATTTATCATTGGCACATTTGATCCTATGGAAGGCTCTGTTGTTATTGCATTAGGCTCTTTATTAATTTCAACTAGTTGCTTTTTTGAAAAAATAAAATATTGGAAATTATTTTTTGCGTCTTTTATTTCCATTTTCATTGGAGTATTTTTTCTTTTCTTTTTGTCATCCTTAGGAGGATTTGGAGGTACTAGTAAACTATCTTGGTGGTGGGGTTTAACAATAGTGCCTTATCCTGTTGGTTGGTTATTGATGATTGTTTTATTGATTTTAAAAAAGCGTAAAAAATAAATTAAATTAATATGAATCTTACTATAGAAACTCCTGCCCTTCTTTTTTCTGCAACCACTTTGATATTGTTGGCGTATACCAATCGTTTTCTTACCATTGCGCAATTGATCAGAGAATTAAAAAAATCTTATAAGAAAGAAGAGAATGCGTCTATTTTATTGGAGATTAAAAATTTAAACCTTCGCTTAAGTCTAATTCGTGCAATGCAACTAATGGGGGTGCTTTGTCTCTTCTTATCTGTATTGGCAATGCTGATGCTGTTTCTGGAGCAACATATGTTAGGGATATATCTTTTTGGAGTAAGTATTCTGTGTTTATTAGTTTCACTTGGAATTTCATTCTGGGAAATTAGTATTTCAGTAAATGCACTAAGGCTTCATTTGAAAGATATTGGCTATGAAGAGGAATAAATATGTATCGGCGTTCTAAACTATATCGCCGGTTTTAGACCGGCGATAAATATACAATCACAATTATTTTTACTGAAATAAGTTTTTCAACACAGTTTATTTTACGTTTTTCGTAAACTCAATTCCACATCTCGCAACTCATCTTTATGCTGTGACTCTACTTTTGCGCAAAAAATAGCTAATGAAAGTGCGAAAGTTAAGAAGTTGTATTGGTTATTATTTCCTGAAAATTATCATTTTCTTACTTGTATTTTTAAACGCTTTCCAAAATTTAAGCGCTCAAAAAGCTAATAGTAATCAAGACAGCTCTCTTGATAGGGTAAAAAATTTAGAGGATATTACTGTAATTGGAAAAAATAATAAGTCCGATTATCAAAAAATGCCAGAGATTGTAGGCACCTCTA
>JAIXWH010000040.1 GCA_027484165.1 Chitinophagaceae bacterium
AGTTGGGTTTGCTCACACAATATGTTTCTAAAAATGCTGCTCCCCGCGCAGTCTATGAAGCAAGACTCACTGGAAGTATAAAAGCAACAGAAATCAGGAATATGTTTAGAGGTTCGGGTTCTTTTATTGATTCTCCAGCAAATGAATATGATGCGTTAATAGTTGATGAAGCACATCGATTAAACAAATTCAGTGGACTCTTTGGGAATTTGGGAGAAAACCAAATCAAGGAAATTATTAACGCCTCTAAATTTTCAGTTTTCTTTTTGGATGAAGACCAGCGAGTAACTTTAAAAGATATTGGACAAAAAGAAGAAATCATTAAATGGGCACATTTATCAAATGCAAATATTACCGAACTCGAATTAAATTCTCAATTCCGTTGTAACGGCTCTGATGGTTATCTGGCATGGCTCGATAATACGTTACAAATCAGAGAAACGGTAAATCAGGATTTATCAGGAGTGGATTACGACTTCAGAGTATTGGATAATCCCGCCGAACTCAGAGATTTGATTGTAGAAAAAAACAACATCAACAACAGAGCAAGAATTGTTGCAGGATACTGCTGGAAATGGGCAAGTAAAAAAGATTTCAACGCTTACGATATTGAATTTCCGGAATATGATTTCAGAATGAAATGGAACCTTACCGAAGATGGCAGTACCTGGATCATTAGTCCTAAGTCTGTTAACGAGGTAGGCTGTATACATACCTGTCAGGGACTTGAAGTAGATTACATTGGTGTAATCATTGGTGAAGATTTAATAGTAAGAAACGGAGTATTAATTACAGATGCTTCTAAGAGAGCCAGCTCTGATAATTCTGTGAAGGGGTATAAAAAATTGATGAAAGAAAATCCTGAGGAGGCAAAAGAACAATTGGATTTGATAATAAAAAATACCTACCGAACATTGATGACCAGAGGAATGAAGGGGTGTTATGTGTATTGTGTAGATGAGGAGACGAGAGAGTGGATAAGAACATTCTGCAAATAAAAACAAACCACTTTAACAAAAGTCCAAAGATTTATAAGCAATATTATAATTCAAAGAATAACGGTAGTTTTTTATTAATTATAATAAAATAAACCTCAAAAAACAGTATTAACTTTGAATGTAAAAATTTAATAGTGAAGAACAAACTAACAAACGAACAAATTGAAAAAAAAGCACACAACTTTATTGATTTATTCGCAGGTTGCGGAGGTTTGTCTTTAGGTGCCCTCAAGTCGGGATTTAAAGGAATATTAGCAATAGAGAGTCAAAAAAATGCTTTTGATACACTCAAACATAATTTAATAGAGACTCAAAAAAACTCTATTTTAAATAAATTAAAAATAAAAGGATTTGAATGGCCAGAAAGTATTGAGAAGAAGAACCACGATATTGTTAGTTTTTTAAAAACCCATACAGAATATTTGAAATCTTTAGAAGAAAAGGTAGATTTAATAGTTGGAGGACCACCTTGTCAAGGATTTTCAAATGCAGGAAAACGAAAAGAAGATGATCCCCGTAATCAACTATATAAATCCTATTTGGATTTTGTAAAAATCGTAAAACCCAAAATTATTTTAATCGAAAATGTAGCTGGAATTGCTTCAAAATTTAATAAAACTAGCAAGTCATATAAAGATAATATTATTGAAAAACTTAAAGATGATTACTTTGTAGATGGCAAATTATTGTCTTCAGAAATTTTTGGTGTACCACAAAAAAGGAAGAGATATATAATTATTGGGTTTAATAAATATTTTTTTCATAACAAAATCAACATTAATGAAGTTTTTGATAGAATTGAGAAAGAATCTAAAAAGTTTATTCAAAATTATAAAATAGGAAATGAAACTTTCAACATACTTAACACAACTGCGGGTATGGCTTTAGGAGATTTAGATGGAAAAGCAACAGGGATAAAAAAACAAAACTTTAGTGATGATAATGCAAAGTCTAAGACTTTTAAAACTTTTCCATATAAGGAACCAACTAATGACTATCAAAGAATGATGCAATTTGCAATTGATAAAACAAAACAAGTTGATAGTCATCGTATTGGTGAACACAAAGCAGAGACAGTTTATAAATACAAAACACTTATAAAGATTACGAAAAGGAGCAAACGCGATAGTTTTAATTTTACTAATGAAGAGTTCGCAGAAGCCCGATGGAATTCAAAAAAACAAATAATTAATGTTTTAAAAGACAATAAACCATCTCCTACGCTTACAACTTGTCCGTTTGATTATATTCATTACAACTCTCCAAGAATTTTAACAGTTCGTGAATATGCTAGAATACAATCTTTTCCTGACTGGTTTGAATTTAAAGGTATTTATGCTACATCAGGGTCAATGTCATATACTACACCAAGATACACTCAAATAGGAAATGCAGTTCCTCCTCTGATGGCAGAGGGTATTTTAGTTGTTTTAAAATCATACTTAAAATCGGTCAATCTAAAAAGATGAGAGTAAAATGGGTAGAAGAGGAGATTCGACTTTTGCTTAATTACTATATGGTAATGAAGTCAGGAGATATGCATAAAACCCATCCGTTAGTTATTAAAGCTTCTAAAGAAATTAGGGATTTGCCAATTAATAAAAAAAATTCAGAAAAAAATTCAAAATTTAGAAACCCTAATGGTGTAGCATTAAAAATGGCAAACTTTCTATTTCTTGATCCTAATTACTCAGGAAAAGGTATGAAAGGGTGCAGTAATTTAGATAAAAAAATATTTAATGAAATTTTTATGATAGAAAACAATCAATCAAATCCTATCAAATACAATAAAGATGTGTTTCCTTTTAAATTTTATAATTGGTTTTCATCAATGAGTGGAGGCGTGCGAAGACCTTTAGATAAAGATTCTGGAAGACCTTTGGGTGATATTATTATTGAAGGTCGGATACATGATTTAATAAAAAAAATGATTGATGATTATATTCAAAGCAATGGAATATACATATGTGTCTTAGTAGGAGGACCAGGTAATGGTAAGACTGATATAATGGAATATGCTGCGGAACTTTTTGTTAGCAAATTAGGTATGGATTGGGATCATCATAAGTCGGAGTTGCAAAATGAGTTTAAAAAAAACAACAGACAATCATTTATTGAATTTAACGAGCATTCATTATTATTAACTCAAGATGCTTCGCAAAGGGATATAAACTCTGCAACTTATTTGGAAGCAATATATAATGATTTCGAAAAGATAAAATCTTTTAAAAAAGGATTGGCAATCATTTGCATGAATCGTGGCATTTTGGAGGAAATAAAAAAAGAATCAAACCAAACAAGTAGTAATTTATTTAAGTTTCAAAATATTATATCCAAGATCTATAAATTCAATACACTTGATTCTGCAATATCAGATTTAAAAATTTGGGGAACCGAATTCGATTTAATAAAAATGTACACCTGGAGTATGGATTTTGATACATTGTTTTCAAAAGCAAACAATCAAAATATAGATGACAATCTTATTTTAAATTTATTTGAGAAATCAAGGTGTATAGAAAATTTTTATTCAGATGATACAGAATTAAGCCCAATATTAAATGCATTAGAATTTATCAAGGATAAGTCAAAAAATCTAAATCTTTCAAAGACTCTCAGATGTTATGAGATTTTAAATGGCAAACGCTTCACATATAGGGAGCTTTTTTCTCTAATTGGTTATCTATTTTATTTTTCAGAAAGCGATTTAAACTCAATCAATAGAATATATAATGAAATTAGTGCTTTGTCTATTAATGATCACTGCGAGCGATTTGTTAAGCTTTATCAATTATATCAATTAACGTGTAACTATAGATTTTTTAATAATTTCATACACCCAACTGATCATTTAAAAGTTGAATGTCAAAAAGCTTTTAAAGGGGATAAAATAAAAAAAGTAGAAATTCTTTTTGATGCACTATCGCAGTCTAATAAAATAACAGCTTCCTCGGTCCCTAAATTTATTTTAGATGAACATAGTTCTTATTTCGATCCAATGTTTTGTAGTAATAATATTACGTTTCAGAACGATTCAGCTAAAGAAACAAATATAGAAATACTTACTAAAAAAGTCATTTATAATTCAGATTTAAATATTGATGAATATTCAAAATTAATTCCTAAAATAGATCGAGAGATGATTCATTGTCTCGAAAAAATAAAGTCAGAGTTTTGTCTAAGTGTTAGTTCGGATAACATAAATGTCACCATGCTAAATGCTTTAGATACATTCAAATCGTTCTTAAATACTTTAATTATTGCTACAATAAAACGAGGTTTGTTTTTTTCTGAACATTACATGAAAGACAAAGAATATATTGACAGGTATTTGAAAATAATAGAAGGGGATAATTCTATGAAGCAAAAGTTTGTTAATGATTTTTCTACAGCAATTTCAAAACAAAGAGGCGGAAAAATAGAAGTAAGTTTAATTACTTCTATAGGTCAAACACCGAATCAATTTAAAACAAATATTTCTATTGAAGCTAGGCCTTATTCTATGTATCCTTTGAGAACAACCTCCAACCTATTGCCCTCAAATGATCAAATTATTTTACAATACAAAACTGGCATATCAAACATTGATAAATATATTGTTATTACTTATAAACTATTTAAGGAAATAATCAGAAGTGTAGATAATTTACTTCCTGGATGTTTAGATCAAAATTTCCAATTATGGAAGGAATTGAAAATGAGTGAAATTTCAGACAAAGATGATATAAAATGTTCTGACACAATAAAAATAGATTCAGTAGGCGAAATTAAAATAATAGAAAGAACCCCCCATTTAAAATATCATCTAATAAGAAACAGCAATTAAATATGGACTTTAAAAACTCTGTATCAACTAAATCCTTGCAAAACGATAAATATCGTTTTTTTAAACTAGAAAGAGCAATAGAAAACTTACCAAGCAGCTCAATATTAATTGCTAGTTTATATAGGCAAATTGGACTATCAACAATATCGGAAAATCAAGTAAGTGAAAACTCAACAAAATTATTTAATGCTGTAAACGATCAAAAAAAAATCGGAAATGAATTTAAAAACGAGGAACTAAAACTGTTATTCAACACAGCATTAAATATTCCGATATCACAAACACAACAAAATTCGAACAAGTTTTGGATTTCTCCAATAATACCAAGTATAGGATCCTTTGGATTAGCATCAAGAGATTCAAAAAACCCTTGGAATCCAGGTTCGTTTCTTATCGAAATTATTTCTAACAGCGCTAAAGATCAAGAAGACTTTTTAGAGATATCTGAAAAGCTTTTTAAAGCTTTTAATATTGATCAAGAAGAATCGGTAGACTTATGGAGTATCGTTTTAGAAAGTGAGTTTAAGGCTATAAGTTCAGAATTAAATATACCGGTTAATGACAACTTTTTTGATAAGGATAAATTAGTAGAGGAATATAGAAATTATCGGTATAAAAAAATACTACACCACTCAAATTTTTCCAAAAACTTAATAACAGATTTAAATAATTTATTAGATTTAGAAAATGAGTTAAATCGACAACAATGGATTGGCTTAATGGAAGCCTATTTTAGACTTACAATGTTTAACCACATAATAAATACTCTAAATTTATCTAGAAGTTATTACGATCTAATTTCCTTTTTATTATCAAATAATAGAAAACAAGTAGAAAATGAAGACTTTTTAGCTTTCATCAATCTTGATATTAAATTTAAAAACGGTACGGAGAAAGTAAAAAAAACAATTAAGACTGATACAGACACGAAATTCATAAATTTGAACATAAAATCATATTGTCTCTATAACACTTTCATTGAGTATATATCTGAAAAGTATGAAATAGATTTAACAGAAGCTTTTGATACTCTTGAAAATTTTAAAACAAGTACAAACCAATTGTTATGTTATTTTGATAATCAAAATGCTTTTTATGAAGATTTTCAAATTTTTTTACAATCATATGAGAAATCAATAAATGAAATTTCAGAAAACGGGGGTACTCTAAAAAACATTAGAGAATGTCTTGAATATTTGGGCAGAAAAAAATCTATACCTATTGATTATTCTAGATATATACCAGATGTAAATTACATTTTTTCTCAAGACAAGAAAAAAAGAGGAAGCCCATTCATGTTTGAGCTTAGTTCTGGTATTGTTTCAGTTTTAACTGGTCTTATTTTTAAAAAGCTAGAGGGTCAAAATTTTATTTCCGGCCTTGAATTTGTCAAAGAAATAAATTCTTACAATATAGAATTAAGCATTAAAGATATTAGCGAAGGCTTGATAAAAAATATAATGCTTTCTTTAGGGGTTGTTATTGATAGCCCAGATACAGAAGGAGGTGTTTTAATTGTAAAACCAGGTTGGATATCTTAAATTTAAAAATCTAAAATGGATAACTTAAATTCAGAGTATTTCGAAAAATGGATTCTTGATAGAATTGCTAAAACAAACAATCAAGAACGATACTTATTTACAGATTTTGACAATGATTTGTTACAAATAATATATGATCATTATTCAAGAATAGGGACATTAGACTTTTTACAAAACAAGTATTTTCTGTGGTGTTTTAAAGAGCCATCAGATCACATTAATTATTTAAATAGGAATCAAATTTCTTTTATCGGATATTCAGACTTGGTAACTGCAAGAAATCAACCATCAGCGGATAAAGTAGATTTTATTGTGTTAATTCCAAAAGAAAGTCAAGCACTACCAAGCAATAGTTCAGATTCTACTTCAGAAGAAATAAAAAATTCTCAAAAATCTTTTGCACAATATATTAGAGAAGAGGTATTCAAAAAAGAGTTCAATTACGAACATCAAGAATTGTTAACAAAGCTAGAAGGCTTAATAATTGAAAAGCATTATAGAGACAGTCATTATTTTTTTCTACAAGAGATTGATAAAAATAAGATATTGAAGTTTTATGGAATTTTAGGCGAAGAAAAACACTTTGACAAATCGGATGTTTTTAAAAGCGAGTATTTTTTACTTTTTATTGATAAAATAGTTAAAACACTCTATGAAGATTCTTACACTGGTTTAAAGGAAAAATTACAAGCACATAATGTAAATCATTATGAACTAGTTATAAAAAAGTTTTGGGATGAAAAATTTGAATCCGCAAAACTTTTAGCGGACAATTTAACGCTTGTTTTTTTTAGAAATGTTGAATTTTACTCAAAATATATCAATGTTGACGAATGGATAGAAGCCTTAAAAGAAGAGATTGTTGATCCATCAGAATTGAATTATTTTATAGAATATGATGGAAAAAAAGATGAAGACCATTTTGATATTTTTGATTCTAAAACAAATAAAAAATGTTCAGATTTGTATATTCCTTCAGATGAAAAATACATTCTCTTAGAAGAAACACTTAGAACAAATTTAACTAATAGCAAAAAATCGGATTGGAGAATAAATAATGTATTAAAAACTACAAATTCATTAAACTGCGAAGTAGATATCAAAAATAAATTATTACAAATTCAATCCGAAACAGAGATTTTTCAAACAAAAAAAGAGAAAAAAAACATTAACCTAATATGCTATACTTTACATACGTTGCCAGAGGAAAATTCAATGGATTTAGCGCTATCGATTTTTTCTACAAATGAAAATAACCAAAATTTAACTATCGACTTGTCTGATCAAAGGGATATTCCAACCATTGAGGAGTTACAACAATTCGAAATAGATTTGATAAACTCTATTGAGCCAAGATTTGATACAAACAAAACCGAATTATTGAAAGAAATTTGTTTAATAAATGAGTCAGAAGAAAACAAAGTTGAGGAGATTCGTTTTTTGAAGTTAAAAAACAAAAAGAATACAATAAAAAGAAATGATAAAATTTCAATTAAAATTAGAACTATAGATAAAGATCTTAATCTTTTATTATCTGCTTATCAATTTGATGATAAAGATATAAAATTTAATTATAAAGATTATAATGATTTTGAAAATCATGTCCAAAATAGAAACTTTAAAGATTATAAAATAGTAATACCTGAAATATCGGATGGATTGCTTCTGCTGAAATTCATCAACGAGAGAACGAAAGAAATAAGAAGTATAATGTTAATTATTGAAACAGAGGGAGATGTAAAAGATGAATTAGTTTCAAATAGTTTTCAAAAACTAAAAGCACAAAATGATTCCTCGTTAAAAAACACCATAATAAAAATTAGAAAAAAAAATATCAACGATGTACATGCGTATTATTTCACAAAAAAATTCGGAATAGAAGACACATTCCTGCCAACAATATTCAATTTTTGCGATGAGATGAGACTGATTGAAGAAAACGATAAATGTCCATCAATAGGAGAAAAGGATTTGCCCTCAGGCAATTTTAGACCTTTTTTGTCAGAGTTCAAAGATCAGTTTCAAAATCCCGAAATAAAGAAATACATAGAACTGAGAAAGAAAATTAATAATAAACTAATTGAAGCAATGGGAAACAAGGTTTCAATAGATGAAATTGATTTTGCTTCACTCGACCTATTTGACCTAGTTCAAGATCAGTTAATCAACTATGAAAAAATAATTTCTCAATTTCCCAACCTTGCCATCTGGCTAGACTTGTTTTTTATAGTACTTAAAAACAACAACTACAATAGGATGGATGATGAGCCTATAGCATTATTTTTCTCTCCTTTTCATCCTGTTTTTTTGTATCAAATATTATCTAAATCAAGGATTTTACACAGGACAACATTTGGCATAGGAGGTAAGCCAAATTCAATTGGTTCATCAATAAGTGTAAATAATTTACAAAACTGGGTTCTTGATTTTAAAACTAGTCCGCATCACTTTATAGGTATTGAGACAGATAGTCTCCAATTCACAGGGTTTATTCATTTTAATCATGCGTTTAAAACCAATGAATTAAGCTCAATTCTAAAAAGCCTTGAAGTTAATTACAATCAAAGTGTCGGTCATTTATCATATACTCAAATAAAAAGCGCTTTAAATAAAAGCTATAACTACTTATCCAATAAGCCAGAATTCAATATTCTAATTAAAAGTAAATTGTATGACAATTCTACAAACAAAGCAGTTTTAGACTGGATTAAAGAAGCAAATGAAGAAATAAAAAAAAGGTACTCTAACCAAAAATTATTTATTAATATTTTTGATGCGAGAGACAAAAGTCTAAATACTTTTCCGGACAACAATTTAATTTCTTATTATAAGAATGAACTTGGTTTAGATTTCAATTGGTATATGTCTTCAGATCAAAGTAAGTTTGATTTTTTTGATATAACAATTGATACATCATCAGTTCCAGATAAAGCATATTGTCTTCAAACAAAAGAAGAATTAATATCTTATAATTTTTCTTATAAAAATCTATTTAATTTCAATTTGCATACAATTGATTCTTTCAATGTTTATGAGGATATTTTCCCGCAAAAAAAATTAGCAAGTACAAGTTTTGATTCTTTAATAAACGATCTAAACGATTTGTTTAAAAATCAAATAAAAGAACATAAAAATCAAATCGAAAACAGACTTAGTCATAAAATTGAATTCAAGACAAAAGTTCTTGCTCTTTCAAATGTGGTATCAAATACTAATATTTTACAAAAAACTCAAGATAAATCATTGTGGGAATTTAGTATTTCTGATTATTCGTTTAAGGATGATGCTAGAGGGGATTACTTTTTATTTGCAGAACAACAACAAGAATATTTAGACAAATTTAAATTGTTTTTAAATGAAATTGATCCAAAAACGGAACCAATTGCAGAGGAATTTATAAAATATTCAAAGCAAATAGGATTATTTCAATTAAAAAATTTGTTGTCGAATCAAAACTTTTTAAAAGAATACATTGCATGTGTTACCGCCAGAAAACTATTAGATTGTGTAATATTTGATAAAAATAACACGATAGTAGTTCCGTACGATTTATTCGAACCAAGACTTTCAAAAATCAACAAGGAATTGGATCCAAAATACAGAGAAAAAGGAACTCAATTTCCAGATTTTGTCTTAATAGAATTTAATCAAAATGAAGAAACAGGGCTAAAAAGTATCGATTTTAGATTAATTGAAATTAAATATAGGTCTAATGTTCTGCCAATAAATGACATTGATGAAATATTAAATGATCAAACTACTAGAATCAAAGAAATTTTCAACGAACTAAATCTGTATAGAAATCAATATCAAGAAGAAAACTTGTGGAATCATACATTATCAATATTAATGTCAGAAATGTTCAACTATTATCATGATAATACCTTATCGATTGAAAACAGATCCGCAATAGTTTTTAACAACATAATTAACTCAAGTTATGATTTTAGAATAAATGACTCTTTGCTTATTTGTATTGATGATGTTAGCCAAGAGGAATCTGGTAAATTATCGAACGGAATTTATTTTAAAATACCTAAAAATTTAGTACATGGAGTATTTGATTGTAATAATAATATCAATAATAGTTTCAAGAAGTTCTTTAATTCAATGACCAGAACTAATACAGAGGGTTTAAAAAGAAAATCTGTTGCAGAAGCGAATAAACAAACAAAAGATTTAGGTACTCTTACCACCGATAGTTTAGATGAAAATGTACTTCAACAGATTATAAACATTCAGTCTGGATCTGATTTACAACTACAAACAAATAAATCTCAAATTGATCCTAAAGAGCTCAAATTTGATATACTAATTGGAAATTCATCATTAAAAAGCCTGCAAATGGGGATTCTAGGAGAAACAATTCAAGGAAAAAAAATCGCGATAGATCTGAATGAAACCAATACAATTAGTCTTTTTGGAGTTCAAGGTGCAGGAAAAAGCTACACAATAGGTACAATAACTGAAATGGTATTGAAACAATTTGATGATATTAATCTTCTCCCATCACCCTTAGCCTCTGTAATATTTCATTATAGTGATAGTATGGATTATAAGCCAGAGTTTACTTCGATGATTTACGCAAATGATAATGATTTAGAATTAAAAAAATTAAATGACAGATATGGTTCAATTGCGGGAAAGATAGAAGATGTAGTTCTTCTAACACCTAAAGATAAAGTAGAAGATAGAAAACTAGAGTATCCCTCAATTCAAGTTCATCCAATTGAATTCGGCTCAAATGAACTAAATGTTCAAGATTGGATGTTTATTTTAGGAGCTGTTGGTAACGAATCCACTTATATAAAGCAATTAAAGGCAATAATGAAAGAAAATCGTAACAACCTTACGATTGATGAACTGAGTAAAAGTATTGAGAAGTCAACACTTCTTTCAAGGTCACAAAAAGCGCTTGCAAATCAAAAACTTTCATTTGCTAAAGAATACATTAATGACGAGATTTCATTAAAGGAAATACTAAAACCAGGAAGATTAATCATAGTAGATTTAAGAGATGAATTCATTGTCAAGGAATCTGCTTTAGGATTATTCGTAATAATGTTAAACATCTTTTCATCTGTTAATAATTATAAAGGAATTCATTTTAATAAATTTATAGTTTTTGATGAGGCACATAAATATATGGATAATAAAGAATTAACAGGAAATATCGTAACTGCTATTAGAGAAATGAGGCACAAAGGTGTAAGTATAATGATTGCAAGCCAAGATCCCCCAAGTTTACCAAATGAAATTATTGAACTTAGTAAAATAGTTTTATTACACAAATTTAATAGCCCAGAATGGGTTAAACACATTCAAAAGTCTATTGCTCAATTTTCAAGTTTAAAAATTGCTGATATGATTGCCTTGAAAACCGGTGAGGCATATTTATGGTCAGAAAAAGCGTCTTTAAATAGTATTTCAAATAACCCAGTTAAAATATCAACTAGACCAAGAGTTACAAAACACGGAGGTGCAACTATTCAAGCGAAAAAACAATAAATAAATTAAAATCGAGAATGCAAAAAAAAGTATGTTTTAGGGATTTATCTAGATGCGATTTAGAAATTGATTGTATTTATGAAGGAGATTTATCTTTAAAAGTCGCTGGTGATCCAATACACAAATTACTGCCAGGTCTCGGTAATGTTAAAGGAATTAGATACATAAGTTTAAAAAAAAATGCCGGATATTGCGCCCTTGTTTCTTCGGGAACAGAAGTTGAATGGCCAGATAATTTAGATCAAGTGAATGGGTTGTTAACTTATTACGGTGATAATAGACAACCTGGTTATGGGCTTCACGATAAAGATGGGAACAGATATCTAAGAGATATGTTTGAGTTTGTTCATAAACAAAAAAGAGACCTTGTAAGACCATTTTTTTACTTTGAAAAATTCAGTCAAAGAGATTATATTTTTCGTGGTCTTTGCGTCCCTGGTGCCTCAGCATATTCACAAAAAGAAGATTTAACAGCCATATGGAACTCTACTAGAAAAATGAGATATCAGAATTACAAAGCAATATTTACTGTGTTAAATGTTGAAAAAGTATCCAGAAAATGGATATTAGATATTCAACAAGGCGATTTATTATCAGAAAATTGCCCAACAATATACGCAAATTGGGTGAAGACTGGAGTATATGATAATTTGTCTTCAAAAAGTCACAGAAAGTGGAGAAACAAAGACGAGCAAATCCCACATCAAAAATTAGAAATTGAGATGATTAATTTAATACATTTATTTTTTAAGGATAATCCTCACAAATTTGAAGTTTGTGCAGGAAAATTATTTGAAATTATGGATAAAAATGTTGCAAGTTGGAGTTGTACACAAATAGCTAGAGATGGAGGTAGAGATGTTATTGGCGAATATCGAATTGGCACCCCTGATAATGAAGTGATAGTAGACTTTGCCATTGAGGCAAAATGTTGGGAAATAGATAACGGTGTTGGTGTTAAGGGTTTATCAAGATTAATTTCAAGAATTAAAAATAGACAATTTGGCGTATTAGTAACCACATCTTATCTTGGACTTCAACCTTATCAAGAAATGATAGAGGACGGCCATCCTATATTAGTAATAGCCGCAATTGATATAATTAAAATATTAAAAGAAAAAATTGGAATACATAATACAATAGAGTTAAAAGAGTGGTTAACAAATGAATTTAATCAGTAAAAAAATTAATTACTCTAATCTTTTAATTTAATAACTCTCCCCAATTCTTCTAGCTATTTTCCATCATAATATCAATAATGATGAAAATCATTAGTTTTATAATATTACAAGCGCCTCTAATCCACAAACTGGTATTTTTTATAATTAATTTATACTCTCAACAGCAAAAAGTGTAATGTCTTTTAGTACAGGAATTACTGCCTCAAGAAGAAATTTATCATCTTGATTATCATATGATTTGTTTCCATGAAATAAATTATTCCTTATTTTATTCAGTAATTCAGCAAAATCAACGGTTAACTCATCGTCATATTTGTAAATCTCTTTGCCTTTTAAAAAGTTACTTAATTGTGTAAATTTTTCCTGAAGGTTTTTGCTTGCGTCAACAATAGGGTTTTTAAAATGGCTGCCAACTCTACTTCCTAATGGTACTAAATATTTCATATTATCGTAAATGCATTCTCTTACTTCTGGGGCATAATTCTTGCACCATTCAATAATTATTTTTCTATCGTCTAAATCTTTTTGTACATAAGAAGAGTAGGTTTTATTATTTCCTAAATTAATTTTACAAGCTACTATCCAAGAAATCCATAGGTAAATAAATGCTTCAAAAGTATTTTTATTATTAAACGCTTCTTCTCCTTTTTCAAACCACTCATACATTATTTGTTCTCTCTGATCTGTAAATCTACTGTTTTTCATAATTATTAAATTAATACATTTTATAAAAATCGCTTGTAATCACTTTGTAAGCAGTATAAAGAACTGCTAAACAAATACCTTTTGGATTATCATGAGGGTAGTCTCTTTTTAATTGCTCCTTTCTCGATTTTTCCCAGTAATTACTAAATTTGCTCCTCCCCATTCTTCTTGATTTTTAACTTCATTAGGAAAATTTTTCGATTCAAGTAGTGTTTGGAAATCGAGTAAAGTGTCAAATGTCTTTTCTAGCTTTTTATTATAAACATTTAATCCAAATTTATATAAACCTACTTGATACTCTTTTGGAAAAGCATATTCAAATGCTGCATCTTGTAACTTATTTAGATAATTCAATTTAGGAAAGAGATTCATTTCTTTATTTACTACTTCATAAACCTCAACTTCCAGCGATTCATAGCGGTCTAAATTATTCTTAAAATTAGTAATACTTTCATCAACACCATTTGATTTATCATCAATATCAAGAATCGGACCTTTGTAAATCATAACTATTTCACTTTTTCTTCTGTAAATACTTGGATGACCTTCATATTTATCAAGTGTTTTTAAATCCTCTTCTGACAAAGTATAAATAATTCCCCAAACTACATCTCCGGGACTTACTAATATATTTGCTACTGGCCCCTCCCATTTTTTAGAATTTCGAGTAAATGCTAATTTGTAATCTTTTAGAAATCCTTTGCCATAAATATAGCTTTAGGACATCTTTCAATCATTTGATTATAATCCATATTGGATCCGTAAGCAAAATAGTAATTCATTTTTTTATTTTTTAATTGATCTTACAGATTTTTGTATCCTCCAATCTTCTACAAATTTCTTTTTTCGAACTAATCCATTGTTAAGCATAAAAACATAAGGAATGTCATACATTGCTTTATCAATTTGCTCATAAGAACTAGCTTTTTCAACATTGTTGATAATAAAGATGTTAATATGTAGTTCTTGTAATTTAGTAACACACTTTTTATTCCAATCTTCGAAAGAAAGGTCCGGTTTTGATTTCTTTGTTTTTATTTTCCTGTTAATTGAATTTGTTTTTCTCTTCTTATTGTTACCTGTGTTCTTCTTCTTTTTTCTACCAAAATTAGAGACAAATTCAGCGCTTCTACTTTTTCTATTTATCATTAAAATTATTTTAAACTACCACCGGATAATAAATTTCCCCCCAATCCTCCTCACTATTCTCTATCATAATATCAATAATGATAGGAATAAAGAGTTTAAGAATATTACAGGCATCTCTTACCTGTGCACGATTTACTTTGCTTTTATAAGTTGCACCACCATGCATGAGTTGATTGCGGAGCATATACAATCTGTCAAGAACCACTTCAATGAGTTTGGTAACTTCGTTTTTAGAAAGGAACCGATTTGCATCTTCAATTGATTTTTCAAACAACTTTTTCCAATTTACCTTTTCTCCGCGTTGAGCATCCCAGAAGGGCTTATAAATAAATTGATTCTCAATAATGAGACGAACAGGTCCAGAGAACTTTTGCCATAACAAATTATGGAAACGCTTCTCATGGTCATGACTTACCAACTTTGATATAAATTCATTGAACTGTTTTCTCTCAGTAAAATCGTCTTCTAATTTTTCATCTATTGCATAACAGGCATTATAAGATATCCATAAAGACAGAAACTGCAAGTCAAGATTTGAAGTATTTTCTTCAGCGCACTTTAACCAGCTGATTGCACGGTGTAATCGTACAGCTAATGTTTCGGGCGTGTCTTTATGTTGTTTGAGTTTTCTTTTTAAATCGGTGGATGCCATTGAATATATTGTTAATAAAATCTAAGGTACTTAAAATAAGCTTCATTTTTCATTCATCCACTCTTTCAACTCTTTCACTTCAGCAATCAATATTTTAAGGTTTCTCGAATCAATTAATTTCATTTCTTGCTCTTCTGTAATTTTAGCATTATCTCTCTGAAATTTTATAATTCTCATTATCGCACCAATGCTATCTTCACGTTCATCCTCAAAATTGGTTAGTTCATTTAAGATTTCATCAATCGTTTTGTCTTTAGGTGATATATATTGACGGATACGTTTAGTTAAGTCTTCGCATATGTCAAGATTGTTATTTTTAAAATACATTTCCAATGTTCCTTTGGATAAATGGTAATTTTCCATATTAATAGTTTTAAATTATTATTCAATATTATTTCAGCTATTTTATAATTATTTATTTAGTCTTTTCATTCTTTGGTTGTGCTTAGTGAATAACAAAACCTTGCCCAATTCTATAAGTACTATTAAGAAGATTTACTTGTGTTTATCCATTCTTTCAGTTCTTCCAAACCACCTTTTTTACAACAATATCCACATCCCCACGAATGACTTGATGTAGAAATCATGATATGGTGTTGTCGTCCTGAAGGACAATTTGCCTTCCAGCTATCAGGGGAGAGGTCTTCTGGTTCGGGATATAGATTTTGTTCGGAACAATAAATTATGAGTGGATGAGCTTGTCCGTTTTCTTTAGTTTCATCTTTACTTTTCTTAATGTTATTGATTCCTTCTTTTAATATCTCATTGAATTCATTTTCAGTAATCAATAAACTTTTAGTAAAGTAAGGATAGCCATAGCAATTACCACTGTATGAAAATATCTCGATGAGAATTTCCTTCAGCGCATCGATTTCATTTGACCAAGATGGATTTAATGGAAAAAGTAAGGTTCCTTCTTTTTCTATACTCTTATCAATAAAATTTCGGTCGATACGTAAAATACTAATTTGATCTTTAGAGATAAATGAATAAAAAAGTTCTGTTTCGTAACAAGGAAAGCTCATAATTTCCTGTTCGAAGGTGACAAAGTATTTGTGTTCCATGATGCATAAATTTTATGGTTAAAAATGAATACATCAAGAAAATAATAAAGGGAAAATTTAGCGCTTTATTTTGGCTGAAGGCCCTCATCATTTTACCACCGCGGTCTCTCGACTCGGTTGGTTTCACTTTCGTGAATCTTGATGTGAATACAAAGATATTAAAGCGTGATAAACCTCAAAAACAAATTTGTTACAAAAATCTAAATGTTTAAAAGGCATTTTGTCTTTAACAATTATTTGTATCCATTCGGATTTTTTTATTTGTAGATTCATCTCACAAAGCAAAATCAACTCCGATTTGATTACAATTCTATAACACTTACTGCTTTCTCTCTGGCACTTTCCATTTCTTCAGATTCAGTTTACTTATTGTTCATCATTAAAACACCTGTATATGTTTAAGATAATCCTTGCTTTGTTACTAAGTTTAATCAGCATAACCATTCAGGCACAATCTATCAGTAAAAGAACAGTAGACAGTTCTGGAAGCATAATGATTTTCACAACACCCGATACACTTGCATTGGGTAGCAATTATTGTGTTGTTGAAGGTGTTATATTTAATGCAGACAGTGTTAACTATTATGCAGTCATTTTATATTTCAATGCCCCTCAAACTTTTTTTCTTACCGCTAAAGACAAAATACGCATCCGTTATAATGATGGAGAGGTTTATGATGAATTTGTTTATACAGACGGTGAGTTTTTTACAGAAGGACAATTATTAAAAGTGATGTTGCCCGTCTCAGAAAAAGCACTCAATAAAATTGTTCGCAATCCGGTTACATCAATTACGCTGATTACAGAAAAATTCAAACACACACTAAAAGTAGATGACGCATATAATAAATCCTTTCAAAGTCTTTCACAATACATGCTTCACATGAATGTGTATGACGAAAACGGAATCAAGTGGTCTGAACTTACCGAAATGAAATTCCCAGAAAACTAATCCGTACTCTTTTTTTCTTTTCTATCAACCCCATTGTTCACCTTTAAATTTTAAAAGTATGAAACGCAGAAACACCACCATTATCGCCGCAATTATTTTAATTGTCATTTTAATGATTGCCAAATGCAATTGCCGTACTCAATCAAAAATTGCTGAAAGGTTTGTGAATCCACCTATTCCAGCTGCAGATATTCCATTTACGGATTACACTGTAGATGCTGCAAAAGGAGATACGATTATGTATCCATCAGGAAGTGTGTTATTATTTCCAAAGGAAGCATTTGTTGACAAAAATGGAAAAGTGGTAGAGGGAAAGGTAAACATCAAATACAGAGAGTTCAATAATCCAGCTGAACAATTTTTATCTGGTATACCAATGGGATATGATTCCGCAGGAGTGCATTATACTTTCGAGTCGGCGGGAATGTGTGATATACAGGCATTTAAAGATGGACAACCTGTTTTTGTAAACAAGAAAAATAAACCCGTAATCAATATCGCTACTCAAAATACAGATCCTGCTCAAAATTTATATTATTTAGATACTGTCACAAAGCAATGGATGAACAGAGGTAAAAGCGAGATACTCGAAGTAGGTAAGAAGGATAATGTAAATACAACTTCAGCACCTGAAGTAGTCAATATTCCCAAACCGGTTAAGCCTTCTTTGATGAATAATGAAATGCCTATCATCAAAGTAACGATTGATCCGGAGTCTTTCGATGAGTTGAAAGCTTATAATAATCTTCAGTTTCAAGTTGATAAATCTGAAACAAGATTTAATCCAGAGGCATCTAA
>JAIXWH010000050.1 GCA_027484165.1 Chitinophagaceae bacterium
ACGCCTACACGAATACCGCTGGTTACAAATGGACTCTTATCGTCAAAAGGAACTGCATTTTTATTTAAAGTGATGTGAGCTCTGTCTAAAGTTTCCTGTGCTTTTTTTCCAGTGATGTTTTTATTTCTTAAGTCAATCAGCATAAGATGGTTGTCGGTACCCCCACTTATGATTTCATAGCCCTTATCTGTAAACGCTTTAGCCATTGCCTGAGCATTTTTTTGAACTTGAGTGATGTAAGTAGTGAATTCATCAGTAAGTAATTCGCCGAAAGCTACGGCTTTAGCTGCAATCACGTGTTCCAATGGACCACCTTGTGTGCCCGGAAATACTGCCATATCCAAAAGGTTACTCATCATTCTGATATTGCCTTTTACGTCTTTCAAGCCAAAAGGATTTTCGAAATCTTTCTTCATTAAGATCACTCCACCTCTTGGTCCGCGTAATGTTTTATGAGTAGTGCTGGTTACAAAATGACAATGATCAAATGGCGATGATAATAATCCTTTAGCAATCAATCCTGCAGGATGCGACATATCGCAAAGTACAAAAGCTCCCACCTCATCTGCTACTTTTCTTATTCTTACATAGTCAATATCACGACTGTAAGCCGAAGCACCACAAATAATCAGTTGAGGTTTTTCAGTTCTTGCTTTTTCTTCTAGCATTTCATAATCAATCAAACCTGTTTCTTTTTTTACACCATAAAAAAATGGCTTAAAATATTTTCCTGAGAAGTTAACAGGAGAACCGTGAGTTAAATGTCCGCCCATACTTAAATCCAATCCGAGTATTTTATCACCAGGTTGTAATATTGCCAACATCAATGCCGCATTCGCCTGCGCACCACTGTGAGGTTGTACATTAGCATATTCGCATTTAAAAACTTGTTTGATTCTGTCGATAGCTAGTTGTTCAACTTGGTCTACAATCTCGCACCCACCATAATACCTTCTTCCTGGATAACCTTCAGCATATTTATTAGTGAGAGAAGAACCCATAGCTTCCATAACTTGCAAACTGGTAAAGTTCTCACTGGCTATCAGTTCAATGCCATTTCTTTGTCTTTCTAACTCCTTGTCAATCAAATCAAATATTACTTGGTCTCTTTGCATAAAAAATATTTTTGTGCCGCAAAGATACAATCCTTATGCTATCAATTTTAACCCTTTTATTAGCATTTGCTGTATAAATTCAGTTGTTTAGACGTACTATATCTTGTCAAAAAGACCTAAATTCACGCCCTGAAATAAGGTTACAAATGAAGGCAATTATACCAGTGGCGGGAGCAGGAACCAAGCTTCGTCCTCATACATATACTCAACCCAAGGCTTTAATACCCTTGGCGGGCAAAACCATTCTCAGCATTATTGTTGATCAGCTAAGAGAGGCCGGAATTAAGGAATTTATCTTTATCATTGGATATTTAGGAGAAAAAATACAGGATTTCGTAAGCTCTCATTATCCTGATCTGACTTGCCACTTTGTGCAGCAAAACGATCGTAATGGGACTGGGCATGCGGTAAAACTGACGAGTGATATCGTTGGGAATGATGAAGTCTTTATTGTTTTGGGCGATACTATCGCAGATTTTGATATCAAAGAAGTAATGGATAGTCCTTATTCTATGCTTGGCGTAAAAAAAGTGGATGATCCTCGTGATTTTGGTGTGGCCGAAGTTGAAGAAGATGGATTTATCAGCAAACTGGTTGAAAAACCAGCCATCCCTAAAAGTAATATGGCATTGGTAGGACTATATAAAATCAAAGAATCGCATCTGCTTTATGGATGTTTGCATAAATTGTTTGAAGAGCAAAACGATTTGCACGATTTCAGTTTGACCGATGCTCTAGAGTGCATGATTCAGCAAGGAGCTAGATTCAAGTTTTTTAAAGTATCAAACTGGTTTGATTGTGGAAAAAAAGAAACCTTGCTGCTGTCCAATGCCATTTTATTGAAAAAATTCGGGGGCAATGTTTGCGAAATCAATCCTTTTCAAAATACCATTATCATCCCTCCTGTTAGTATCGGTGAGGGGTGTGTAATAAAGAATTCAGTTATCGGTCCAAATGTCGCCATTGGCGAACATACAACAGTCAATCATGGAATTATTAAAGATTCTATCATTGGAGCGTACTCTAATCTTTATGAAATCGTTTTAAATAACTCACTTATTGGAAATGATGCCGAAGTGAAGGGCGTGAGTCGTAATTTGAATATAGGAGATAATACAGCAATTGATTTAGGAGGGAGCAGGCAACAAATTTAAAAGTAAAAAAATAAAAAAGTAAAGGTTAACAAGCATACTCACTAAAATTGGTTTGAATTTTCACTTTTGATTTTTTAATTAATTATGATTCCCAATCGCATTTCACAACTTTTTAAAATTGAAAAGCCCATCATTCAGGGTGGTATGATTTGGGCAAGTGGATGGCGTTTAGCCAGTGCAGTTAGTAATGCGGGTGGATTGGGTTTGATTGGAAGCGGAAGCATGTATCCTGATATTTTGAGAGAGCATATTCAAAAGTGCAAAGCTGCAACAGATAAACCTTTCGGTGTTAATATTCCAATGATTTATCCTGATATAGATAAGCATATCCAAATCATTTTAGAAGAAAAAGTTCCCATTGTTTTTTCATCTGCAGGGAATCCTAAAGCCTATACTTCATTATTGAAAGAGAATGGCATAACGGTAGCGCATGTGGTAAGTAGTAGCAAGTTTGCATTGAAGGCTCAGGAAGCAGGCTGTGATGCGGTTGTAGCTGAAGGCTTTGAAGCAGGCGGACATAATGGAAGAGAAGAAACGACCACAATGGTTTTGGTGCCAGCGGTAACAGAAGCCGTAACTATTCCTGTGATAGCAGCCGGCGGCATTGCAACAGGAAAACAAATGCTCGCTGCAATCGCATTAGGTGCTTCAGGCGTACAAATCGGTAGCAGATTTATTGCAACTCATGAAGCTTCCAGTCATATTAATTTTAAAAATACAATCATTAATCTTAAGGAAGGAGACACTTCATTGTCACTTAAAAATCTAACGCCGGTTCGCTTAATAAAAAACAAATTCTATCAACAAGTGGCAGATGCTGAAAGTAAAGGTGCTTCACTTGAAGAATTACAAAAACTTTTAGGAAGAGGAAGAGCCAAAAAAGGAATGTTTGAAGGCGATTTGGAAGAAGGTGAATTGGAAATAGGTCAAGTAAGTTGCTTATTCAGTAAAATACAATCAGCTGCAGATGTGGTGGATGAAATCTGGAATGAATATTTGAAATGCCGTGGTAAGTTGATTAGTTAATTAGTTGAATAGGTTTCAAAGGTTGAATAAGTTAAATTTTAAACCTCTAAAACCTGTAAAACCTCTGAAACCTTTCAAGCCTATTAAACTCGCCTTAGGCTAAGATTTCACAAAAGCCCATTTAATAATTTCTTTCCAACTTATTTTTTTACCGTACATCAAAATTCCAATTCTGTATATTTTTCCTGCAATCCAGGTGAAAAACATAAATGAAAAAATCAGCAGAGACATTGATAAAGCCATTTGCCATAATGGAATTTCATATGTGATTCTTCCCATCATTACAATAGGAGAGGTAAGTGGAAAAATACTTGCAAAAACAGCAATAGTACTGTTCGGGTTATCAACTGCATTTGTCATGATAACAAAGCCTAAAATAATCGGCATTAAAACTGGCAATACCAATTGTTGTGCTTCTTGTTGGTCTTCGCTTGCCACACTGCCAATGGCCGCAAATATTGAAGCATAAGTGAGGTAGCCCAATAAAAAGTAAAAAAGAAAATAAAAAATAATCTTTCCTATGGGTAAAGATGAAATACCCTGTAACGTTTCTGCAATTGTAGAAATATTTTCATTTGAAATCTGAGATGTATTATTCATCTGATTCATCACCTCCGGAAAAAAAAGAGGAATAGCCATCTGCATAGTCAGCATCAAAATTATCCAAATGATAAACTGAGTTAAACCAACTGCACCTATACCTAAAATTTTTCCCATCATTAATTGAAAAGGACGCACAGAACTGATAACAACTTCAGAAATTCTGTTGGTTTTTTCTTCTGCAACACCTCGCATTACCTGAGTGCCGTAACTCATCATCATGATATAAATTAATAAACCACAAGCAAAAGAAACGATATAAGAAATTTCGGCAAAGCCTTTTTTAGAACCTTCTTCGGTATCAATCGTATTTTCAATTTTTACTGCGTTATTTAATTTTTCAAATTCGTTCGGATTGATTCCATTTGCAATCAGTTCTCTATTTCTTAAAGTGCTGTTGATTAGATCTTCAATGGTTTCCATTGTTGACAAACTCAAAGAACTTTGACTGTGAAGTTGATAAACAGATTTTTTGGTGGAATCTCCACTAATGAAAATAAAAGCATTATATCCTTTGTCTTTGTACTTTTTTACAAATGAAGTTTCGGTTTCATTTTTTATTAAAGTAAATAAAAGTGTTTTTTCATTAGAAGATATCTGGCCATTGAAAATATTTGCATCATCAATTACTGCAATTTTATTAATCTCATTGCTTTTTCTTGTCGACAAGTAGATGGTTGCAGCATAAAATGCCGTAATAACCAATGGGACAATTATGGTTGTAATTAAAAAAGATTTTTTTCTTACTCTTACAAAATATTCTCTGCTTAATATGAGTGCGATTTTATTCATGTTTGGTCAGTTGATTAAATTTCCTGAAACTTTCTGGTAGCGGTGGTGTCTTCTACTAGTTTTATAAAAATATCATTCAATGAAGGCAATACTTCGTTAAAAGATGTTATTTTAATTTGCTTATCTATAAAGTGCTTAAGTATATCATTAGTTGATGTATCATTTTGTAATTTCAACATTAGTTGTTTGGGAGATCGTTGAATTACTTTAAAAGAAGATGAGCTAATTTCTTCGCTAGGTAATTCGCCATTGAGTGTATAAATGTCTTCTTTAAAATCTTGTTTGATTTGTTCGACTGTTCCATCTATCATTTTTTTTCCCTTATTCACAAGAATAATGTGGTCGCATATTTCTTCTACCTGTTCCATTCTGTGTGTGCTGAAAATGATGGAGGTTCCGTTCTTTGCAAGATTGAAAATTTCTTCTTTGATTAAGTTCGCATTAACAGGATCAAGTCCGCTGAAGGGTTCATCAAGAATAATTAATTGGGGTTGATGTAACACTGTAGTTACGAATTGTAGTTTTTGACTCATGCCTTTACTCAGGTCTTCCACTTTCTTATTCCACCAGCTTTCCATTTCCAACTTTTCAAACCAATACTTGATGTTTTTCATGGCATCAGCCTTCGACATTCCTTTTAGGCGCGCTAAATAAATTGCCTGTTCGCCAATCTTCATTTTCTTATATAGCCCCCGTTCTTCAGGCATGTATCCGATTTTAAGGATATCGTTTATAGGATCAAATTTTTTTCCATTCAACAAGATTTCACCGCTATCAGGATAAAATATTCCAGTGATCATTCTGATTAGTGTTGTTTTTCCTGCCCCATTAGGGCCAAGAAGTCCAAAAATACTTCCTTGCTTGATATTGAAGCTGATGTCGTCAACTGCTTTTTGAGATGCAAAGTACTTTTTCAAGGATTTTACTTCAATGATATTCATAGTAATTTTTACTTAGTCATTAAAATTAGTCAAGAAATCAATTTAATACCATTAATATTTGATTATAATTGAATTAACTTTAACAAAGCATTATTTTTCGTCTACAAAAGTACTTATGTTATCAAAAATCCTATCAGTTAAAGTCATCTTAATTTATCTACTTACGTTATTTTTTACAACATCATCATTTGGACAATCACCAGCTTTTTTTGATGATTTTAATAGGTCAGGAATTACACCAGGTGGAACCCCTTCTATATCTTATTCAAATAATACAACAGGTAACGGCTCTATTGCAACTTCATCAATCTCTTCAACAGATTCTGTATTAAAATTTTCATCAGGAACTTCAGCTGGAAGATGTGTTTTGATGGGGCACATTGCTAGCTATACTTCTGGTGTTTTTACTAATACTTTAAAGGGTAATGCTGGATTGGTTACATGGACCTTCAATATTCGCCAAGATAGAGGTTCGGTTTCAATAGCGTCACTTACAGGTTTTGATGATCAGTCAGCAACTGCAAAATATGGTATTGCCTCAATATTGGTTTGTAATAAGTCCAATCCATTGGATACTGCTGCAAAAGGCTATGCGGTTGTAATGGGAGAAACAGGCAATGATACAACTTATGACCTAATCAGTTTTACTGGTGGTTTAATTAAAAACAGTAATTGCATCAGATTGATAAAGGGGATGATTTTAAATAATTTTAAAGATATTGTTAGCATCAAAGTAACCTATAATCCTTCCGATAACAAATGGAATATGTATCAGTCTGATGGATTCAATTCAAGTTCTGATGCATATCCAAACCCTTCTTTAATTACGAGTGCAACATTGGCTACAGTGGTAAACAATGCATTAGTAGACACAATAATGACGAGTTTTGGATTTTTATGGAACTATGGAACTCAAATATCTCAGAGTGCTTATTTCGATAATTTTAAAGTAACTGTAAATAAACCCGAAATAACAATTACGTTTCCATTAACTCCAATTTTAAACAATTTTGTTTACGCAGGTGCTGGCCCTTCTGCTTCACAATATTTTACAATTTCTGCAGCTTATCTTACAACGAATGTTGTGGTTACTCCTCCTACTAATTATTTGATTTGTGCTACTTTTAACGGAACTTTTGTTTCTACGCCAATAACATTAACTCAAACAGGTGGCAATATCACTTCAGCAATTGTATATGTAAAACTTAAAAGTGGACTAGCATTAGGAAATTATAGCGAAACGATTACATTGACTTCTACTAATGCAAATCCAAAATCTGTTACATGCAATGGCTCTGTAATAGCTGTTTCAGGCTCGCCAAATTTGACTTTTAATCCTGTGGCTCCAGTATCTATAATTTTTCCAGCTACTGAATTTCAAACCAGTTCAGATTATCAGTCGTTTAGTGTTTTTGGAACTAATTTAGGAGCTAATACTGTAGTTACATTTTCAACCACCAATAATTTCTTTGTGACTACTCAAATCCTGGATAATGTTGGAATTCCAATAAACCCGGGACTTTCAGCAACACTAACAGCAGATGCGAATGGTATCATTTGTGGAAAATATATTTATGTGAGGTATTATCCTAATGAGCAATATTCAGCCAATCCGGTTTCTGCTATTGATTCTTTGGGTTATCAGAGTGGAACGCTTTCATACAGTTATGGTGCTTCAAGTGGAACGGCTGCAAATTTGAAAGGTAAAATAGCAACTTATTATTTTAGATTAAGTGCGGCAACATCAAAACTGAGTACACCTGGGAATTGGTCTGCATCATCAACTGATTTCGCAAGTAATGCATTTTTAAATGGCAGCATAACTTCTCCTACAAATCCCTTTGCTATACCTGGTGTAAAATTTAAGTTGGTTACAAATAATTATTCAGCAAGTGGCAATCAAATTTCTGCCACAAACGTATCAGTTCCTAACGTAACAAATTCTAATGAATTTAGAATATCTGGAGCAGGATCAAAGTTTGTGATAGGTGATCCAGCATTCCCTGGTATAAGCTTTAGTTTTCCATTAAATTCAACAAGAAAAATAACTGGAACCATTGATATTGATTCTGCATCTACCGGAGTAAATAGAATCCTTTATTTAGATACGATTGCTCCAACATTCACGTTTGGTACTATGCATAAAACCTCAGAATTTCATTATCAAGCAAAAAATAAAACCAGTACAAACGCAACTTTTGGGAAACTCTTTATTGATGCTGATACTTTAACAGTTAATTCATCACCATCCGTTCAAACATCTTTGAGTATTGCATCCGGCGCAACTTTAGCTACCACCAGACTAGGATTATTTTGTAAGATGATTATGCTTAGCGGATCATCAGATACAATTAATGGAATTATCAATATTCAAAACACAGCAGGACTAGCTTGCGGCAGATGCACTCCCAATAGTGTAGGTGCAGTATTCAATTTTGTTGATCTTACTCCAAATGTGATTTTTAGAAACAATTCAATTGCTCAATATGCCAAGGCAAATGCTCAATCTATACAGCCATTCACTTATCAAAACATAGAAGTTACTGGCTCTGGAACAAAAACGGTTGAAGTAACTGGTGGCAATAGTACTGTTGCTTCGGTTGTAAATAAATTAACAGTGGGAGTTGGTTCAACTTTGGCCATTCCCTCAGACAATCTAACCCTGAAATCAGATTCATTAAAAACAGCGATGTTAACGCCTTGCTCGGGAACAATAACAGGCAGGGTATTGGTCGAAAGATTTTTACGTACCAAAAAAGCATGGAGATTATTGTCTTCCCCAACTAAACATGATGCACAAACGATAAAGCAATCCTGGATGGAAGGGGGCTCAATTAATAGCAATCCAAATCCTGGTTATGGTATCCAAATCACAAGTAATAATCCGAATTGGCAAACAGATGGCTTTGATGCCTCTACCATTGCACCTTCTGTTAAGTATTTGGATTCGTCAACCAATAATTGGGTAGGAATTACTTCAACAAATATACCTTTTGATACAGGTAGGGCCTATATGACATTTGTTAGAGGCAACAGAAATGTTACAGCTTTTGGTCAGAGCGCAACATCAACAACATTAAGAGAAAAGGGTTCATTAAGAGTAGGCTCAATAACTATTTCACCTTTAGGAACTGCTGCGGGAAATAAATTTGTTGCAGTAGGAAACCCTTACGCATCTGCGGTAAATTTAGTTGATGTAGTTTTTAATAATTCCACAAACTTAGACAGGTATTTTTATTTATGGGATCCTTTACTGAGCGGAACCAACGGTTTGGGTGGCTACCAAACTATTTCAATCAGAAATAACGGGGCTATAAATTCAATTGTTCCTGGCTCAGGTAGCTATCCTTCAAATATTGCAAATTTAGAATCCGGACAAGGATTTATTGTGCATACTATTGCAGGGGCTTCTGGTTCAATCACATTTAATGAAAACAATAAATTGGATTCAAGCAGATTGGTTGCAAGGCCAATAAAACCTTTGCCATCTATCAGAAATAATTTATTTAAAATACAAAATGGAGAAACAGCTTTGATGGATGGGGTAGTAAATATTTATGATTCTTCATTTTCAGACAACATTGATGAGTACGATGCAATCAAGTTGCTTAATCCCAGTGAAAATATCTCAATCAAAACCAACAACCAATATATTGTAATTGAAAACAGAAGTTTATTGAAAAACAATGATACTATTTTTTATCATCTTGCTAGTTTAAAAACTGCGGATTATAAATTGGAAATTACAACTGAAATGGCGAATAGTTTTGGATTACGTGCTTATTTAGAAGATTTGTATCTGAATACACAGATACCAGTAAGTATGTCGAACGTTACTGATTACAACTTTTCTGTAACTACAGATGCCGGCTCTTACAGGGCAGACAGATTCAGGTTGATTTTTAAACGCAAGCGCGTTTTGCCTTTTGCGATTGTTAATCTTCAGGCAAAAAAAGAAGAGAAATCCATTTTGTTAAGTTGGGATGTTCAAAATGAAATCAATATCAATAAATACATTATCGAATGCTCTAAAGATGGGTTAGTGTTTAAAAAGATAGGAGAAGTAGTATCGAATAGCTTGTCACATTATCAATTCAATGACAACGCTTCATTAACTGGAAATATTTATTATCGGGTTATAGGTTTTGAAAACGATAGCTATAAGAATTATAGCAAAGTAGTTAAAATTGTTGCTGGATTGATTCCACCATCAATTACTGTTGTTCCCAATCCAGTTGGTAAAGACAGGGTTTTGCATTTGAATTTAATTTCTTTGGAAGAGGGGGTTTATCAATTAGAAATTTTTGATTTAACTGGTAAAAAAGTCGCGTCAAAGCCAGTTATACTTAAAGGAATGAATGAAAAGTTGAATTGGAAATTACCTTCTTTATTGCTTCCAGGCAAATACAATGTTTATTTAACAAACAATCAAAATAAATTTTCATCATCATTATTAATTGCAGATTGATTCTTATAAAAGTAATATTCAATCAAAGGTTAGTTTTTTTAAATTGAAAAATTAATTAAAGAACTTTACTATATTCTGATAATTACATTGATAAAAACTTCTCGCCATTCATAAAATAATAAGTGTGTATGTTTCAAATGATTCAATCCATGCGTTGGTTCGGGCCAACTGATCCTGTTAGTTTGTGGGATATTCGTCAGGCAGGATGTACGGGGGTGGTAACGGCACTTCATCATATTTCTAACGGTGAAGTGTGGTCGAAAGATCAAATAAACAAAAGAAAAGCTAAGGTGGAAGCTACAGGTATGGCATGGTCTGTAGTAGAAAGCTTGCCTGTTCATGAAGCCATCAAAACTCAATCTGCAGGATTTCAAAAATATATTGAAAATTACAAGCAATCCATAAGGAATTTGAGTGCTTGCGGCATCAATATTATTACTTACAACTTTATGCCGGTAATGGATTGGACAAGAACCAATCTTGCTTACGAAATGCCCGATCGTTCATTGGCGCTTTTATATGTTCGTGCAGAAGTAGTAGCTTTCGATCTTTTTATTTTGAAAAGAAAGGGTGCTGAAAATGATTATTCATTAGGAGAAATTGAAAGAGCTACAGAAAGATTTAAAAATATGAATGATGCAGAAAAATTATTACTGAAACAAAATATGATTAAAGGACTTCCGGGAAGTGAGGAGAGTTTTACCATTGAACAATTTCAACAGGCTTTGGATAAATATGATGGAATCGACTCTGAAAATCTAAGAAGCAATTTGATTTATTTTTTAAATGAAATCATTCCCGTTTCAGATCAATGTAATGTAAAGATGGTGATTCATCCCGATGATCCGCCTTATCCATTATTAGGATTGCCAAGAGTGGTGAGCACTGCAGCTGATATTGAAAAATTAATTGAAGCAGTTCCTTCGTTAAACAACGGACTTTGTTTCTGTACAGGATCTTTTGGTGTTAGAGAAGATAATGATCTTTCGAAAATGTTTAGACAATTCAGAGACAGAATCAATTTTATCCATTTGAGAAGTACCAAAAGAAATGAGTTTGGTGATTTTTATGAAGCTAATCATCTTGAAGGCGATGTGGACATGGTCGCATTGGTAAAAGAAATAGTTGACACTATGCAGTATAGAAAAATCTCTATTCCTATGCGTCCAGATCATGGGCATCAAATGTTAGATGATTTGAAAAAGAAAACTAATCCTGGTTATTCTGCCATAGGCAGATTAAGAGGTCTTGCCGAATTAAGAGGGTTGGAACTGGGAATTTTGAGAGGCCAGTAGTAGTTTGGTTGTAAGCTTGATTGGTTGAATTGAAAATTTTGAATTTTTAATTTACAGTTTTGACTTTTTATTATCAAATTCTAAAACTTAAAACCTCCTCAATTTCCAAAACCCTATAAACTTATTATCTCTTTTCTATTATTTCTTTAAGTTTGCATTTCATACTATAAACCCCAATTAAATATGATAATCGATACTATTAAAAATGCAAGTAAGTACTATTCAGTACACCCCTTATTTGAAAGAGCATTTCAATACATCAATGATACTAATTTGGCGAATGCTGAAGTTGGTAAAGCTGATATTGCCGATGGTTTAAAAGCAATAATCAGCGAAGGCGCAGGTAAATCTTTAGAAGAAAGTTTGAAAAAGTTCGAATGCCATGATTTAAATATCGATATTCAATTGTGTATAAAAGGAGATGAAACCATAGGATGGAAACCAAGAGAAAAGTGTCAAATTCCAAACGGAGATTATAATCTTGAAAAAGATGTTCGTTTTTTCAATGATCAGCCAGATATGTTCTTTAATCTTACAGACGATCAATTTGTAATCTTGTTTCCTGAAGATGTTCATGCTCCCATGATTGCAGAGGGTGTTGTTAAGAAATTAGTAATCAAGGTTAAGATTTAATTTTGTGAATTTATTGTCCTTTTTTATCCCAGTAATTAGATAAAATTAAATTATTTGAGGACTTCATTTTGCATATTTGAAAATGCAATATCTTCATCACTACTGAAAAATTATTATCATAACCAAAATCAAGTAATTAAATGAAACAAAAAGCAGTTCAAGCGATTTTAGATCAAGGAATATTACCTCTCTATTTTAATCCAGATGAAACAGTAAGTGTTGATATTTTGAGAGCTATCTATAAAGCAGGCATTAAAGCAGTTGAATACACCAACAGAGGCGAAGCCGCTTTGAATAACTTTAAAAAATTAGTTGCTACAAGAAATGAAGAGATGAAAGATATGTTGTTAGGGGTAGGAACTATAAAAAATCTTCAGCAAGCCGAGGATTATATTGCAGCCGGTGCTGATTTTATGGTAAGTCCAGGTTATGTAAAAGAAGTTGCAGATAAGGCAAATGCAATTGGGATGCTTTATGCTCCTGGATGTATGACGCCTACCGAAATCATTGCTGCGGAAAATAATGGGGTTACTTTCATTAAACTATTTCCTGGAAATATGTTAGGTCCAGAATTTTTAAGCAGTATCAAAGAAATTTTCCCAAAATTATTATTTATGCCTACAGGTGGAGTGGATACTACTAAAGAAAACATTGAAGGTTGGTTTAAGGCAGGAGTTTGTGCTGTAGGGATGGGTAGCAAATTAATCAGCAAAAAATTAATGGAGGCTAAAGATTATGCTACAATAGAATCATCAACTAAAGATGTCTTATCTTTAATTCAATCAATAAAAAAATAACTTTCCAATGCTTGAAAATAAAACCATGACAAAATACAGATGGACAATTTGTTCATTGATTTTTTTTGCAACCACTATCAATTACCTTGACAGAGCTGTAATTAGTTTGTTGAAGCCTTATTTAGCAGCAGCTTTTCATTGGGATAAAATACAGGAAGCAGCCAATTATTCAAATATTGAAATTGCATTTAAAATCGCTTATGCATTAGGGATGTTATTTGCAGGAAGATTTATTGACAAATTAGGTACTAAAATAGGTTATGCACTTGCAACTGGATTGTGGAGCATTGCAGCGGTAGCTCATGCCTTGGCTACTGGAACTGCAGGCTTTAGTTTGGCACGTGTATTTTTAGGTGTAACAGAAGCGGGTAATTTTCCTGCAGCAATTAAAGCCACTGCTGAATGGTTTCCTAAAAAAGAAAGAGCATTGGCTACAGGTATTTTTAATTCCGGATCAAATATTGGTGCAATCATTGCCCCACTAACGGTTCCGCTTATAGCAGAAAAATTGGGATGGCAATGGGCCTTTATCTTAACAGGAGCTATTGGATTTCTTTGGTTGATTTTATGGTTTATTTATTACGAAGTACCATCAAAGCAAAAAGCATTGTCTCAGGCTGAATATGATTATATTCATTCAGATAAAGAAGAAGAAAACCAAACAACAGAAAAAGTTTCCTGGGTTAGATTATTGCAATTCAAACAAACTTGGGCCTTTGCAATCGGGAAATTTCTTACTGATCCTATCTGGTGGTTTTATCTTTTCTGGTTGCCTGATTTCTTGCTCAAGCAATATGGGTTGAAAGGTACTGCAGTTGCATTACCTACAGCAATGGTTTATGTTATTTCAAGTATCGGTAGTGTAGGAGGAGGTTATTTGCCAATGAAACTTATTAATAAAGGCTGGCCTGTATTCAAAGCAAGAAAAACAAGTATGCTGATATATGCATTTTGTGTATTACCAATTATTTTCGCTCAATTATTGGGGAGTTTAAATATGTGGTACGCTGTATTAGTTATCGGTTTGGCAGCAGCTGCCCATCAGGCATGGAGCGCAAATATATTTACAACAGTTAGTGATATGTTCCCTAAATCTGCTACAGCTTCTGTTACTGGAATTGGAGGAATGTTCGGTGGATTGGGTGGTATAATGTTGTCTTTATTTGTACAAAAAAGAATGTTTGTTTATTACGAAAGTATAAATCAAATTCAAACAGGTTACTACATCATGTTCTTTATTTGTGCTTCAGCTTATTTATTGGGCTGGACGATCATGCATTTTTTAGTTCCTAAAATGAAAAAAATAGAAATATAAGTATCTCTCTTTGTTGCAGATTATTTTTAATACTAAACATTTAAACAAAACCCGGATTGCCCTTAAGGTAAATTCGGGTTTTGTATTTTTATTATTTTAAGAATAAAATGCGAAAAACTAAACATTAGTAAAAATCCTTTCTATTTTTACTATCTATATGAACTAGAATATGATTCTAATAATCATATTCTATAACAAACAGTCGATACGCTTAATCCATTCAGCAAATAAATTGAATTTTTTATTATGATTTTAAAATTAAGATTTTCATTTATCACTATACTCTCTTTATTTTTTACTTGTGCACTTTCTCAAGTAGTTTCAAAAAAAGAAAAAAGTCCGCTTAGATATGAAAATCAAATGAATCAATTTGATAGTTTAAATTCAATCGAAAAGGATAATGAGAATTCAATTTTATTTATTGGAAGTTCTTATATAAGAAAATGGGTAACTATTAAAGAAGACTTGAATTACGATGATATTATTAACAGAGGCTTTGGAGGAAGTAACATTAAGGATGTTCGATATTACATCAAACGAATAGCCTATCCGCATCAACCAAAAGCAATTTTTATATATGTTGGTAATGATATTACAGCAACAGAAAATGATAAGAAGCCTATCGATGTTTTAGAAACCTACAAAACAATAGTAGAAGTCCTGAGAGAAAAATTCCCAACAATTCCAATTACTTGGCTAGCAATTTTTCCAAGTGAAAAAAGGTGGGCTGTTTGGAATAAAATACAAGAAGTAAATCATTTGATTGATGAATATTCCATAACACAGAAAAACTTGTATTCAATAAATGTTTGTAGTTCTTTTTTAGGTGAAGATGGCACGCCAATAACATCTTATTATACTGAAGACAAATTGCACTTTAATCGAGAAGGGTATAAGTTATGGGGGAACTCTATATCAAAACAAGTAAGAGAGATATCTAATAAAAATAATTGATTATCGACTTATTTTGATTCGCCGTTTTTTTTAAATTCATTCTTCAAAGCGTAATATCCAAAAGTGACTAATCCTCCAACAACAATCGGAGTGAGAATAGTTAAATTGATGATCGCAAAAACAAGGTCTTCCTGCTTGCCAGTTTGTAATTTGGGCAACCCCATAATCATTACATTAAAATATCCAACAGTTAATCCTGTTGCAATCCAAACAATGCCTAAATATTTTTTTATGTTTTCCATGTTTTAAATTGCCCTTTTTTATTTACTCCATGTTGCGGGTCACAGACTTACGACAAATACTCAATACTGCTAGTTATATACCTTATGCTCTTTATACCAGCACTCTCAGTTCGGCGGCAAGTGATTGTAACGCCAGTCTCCAGCTGGTATTGTCGAGAGGAATATTGGTCTTTGACCAATATAGAAATTTTATTCCTCAATTTTATTATCATTCTTATCCAAATAAATCATTCCAATAATAAAGCAAATAGAACCTACAATTATCGGATACCATAAACCATTCAAATACCATTCCGGATTATTTTTTGTTTTTGCTGTAGTAACCAAATATGTTGCAACGGTAGGAAGCAACCCACCAAAAATACCATTGCCTATGTGATATGGCAATGACATAGAGGTATACCTGATTCTTGTTGGAAATAATTCAACTAAGAAAGCTGCTATCGGTCCGTATACCATGGTTACAAAAATAATTTGTATGAAAACCAACAATATCAATATCCAGTAATCAATCCTGTTTAATTCAATCGATTTTTTTATTTCTTTATTTGGTTTGATTTCGTGGCTTAGTGTTAAGGTGTCTTTTGCAGTAATTGTTTTTATGGTTCCATCTGAATAATTCATTCTCATCACAGTAGTCCTGATAGAATCAACTATCTTATCTTTTACGATTGGATCAGATTTTTTGGAGATTATTTTCTCAGTAATTAAAACTTTCTTTTCGCAATTGGTGGTTTGGTAAATTTTATTGTAGATAGGTCGATATGATATTATTGCCAAAAGCATACCAAGCATCATGATTTTCTTTCTTCCAATTTTGTCGGATAATTTTCCAAATACAATAAATAAAGGTGTCCCTAATAACAAGGCAATAGCCATGATAGTATCAGTTTGTTCGCTCGAAATTTCACATACTTTTCCGATAAAACTCATTGCGTAAAATTGGCCTGTATACCAAATCACACCTTGCCCCATTGTTGCACCAAACAATGCCAATAAAACAAATTTAAAATTGAACCGATTTCCAAAACTATCTTTTAATGGGTTTGAAGATGATTTTCCTTCCGCTTTAATTTTTGCATAAACTGGAGATTCGTTCATATTCTTTCTGATAATAAAAGATATGATTACCATGATTATTGAGATCCAAAATGGAATTCTCCATCCCCAATTTTCAAATTCATCAACCCCTAATGTTTTTCTTGTAATTAGTATCACTGTCAATGAAACAAATAATCCAACCGTGGCTGTAGTTTGAATCCATGATGTCCAATATCCTCTTTCATTTTTAGGAGAGTGTTCTGCAACATAAGTTGCCGCACCTCCATATTCACCTCCTAATGCCAGCCCTTGTAACAATCTTAATATCAAAACAATTAGGGGTGCAAAAAAACCAATGGTTTTGTAATCAGGAACGCATCCAATCAGGAAAGTAGACCCACCCATCAATAAAAGAGTTGCCATGAAAGTATATTTTCTTCCAATCATATCTCCTAAACGTCCAAAGAAAAGTGCACCGAAAGGGCGAACCACAAATCCCGCAGCAAATGTTGCCAAGGTTGATAAGAAAGCAGCTGTTGGGTTAGATTGCGGAAAGAATTTTGTAGAAATTACCATTGCCAAACTTCCAAAAATATAAAAGTCATACCACTCAATGAGTGTTCCAACTGATGAAGCCATAATAACAGAGCGAATAGCTGATTTGTTTTTCATTAATGATGTTGTGTTTGCTTAAGTAAAAGTCAAAATTAGTTTTTAGGAATTGGCATGTCAATATAATTTACATTAATTGGGACAAAACATAAGATAGTAATTTTTCGTTGAAAGCAATCAGTTTTTCAAATTCTTCAATTTGATTGAATTATGGCGTTGGATTTTTAATGCTCAAGCCAATTTAAAAGTTTGATAGAGACTTTACAGATAAACATAACTTTTTCAAACAATTAGGCTGTTATTACCCTAACTTATTATTTGATATCATCGTTGCAATTCTTTCTCCATCCATTGCTGCACTTACAATGCCTCCTGCATATCCTGCTCCTTCTCCACAAGGATATAAATTTTCAAATTGAGGATGATTTAAAGTGAGCTCATTTCTGGGTATTCTGACCGGACTTGAAGTTCTACTTTCTGTTGCAACCACCAGGGCTTCTTCAGTAAAATAACCTTTCATTTTCTTTCCAAATAATTTAAAACCTGCTGAAAGAGTATCAGAAACAAAAAAGGGCAAAACTGTTCTTAAATCGGAGGAATGAAGCCCGGGTAAATAGGAATTTGCTGGAAGTGAGGTAGATTTTTTTTTATTACAGAAATCAGTCATTCTTTGTGCTGGGGCTACAAAATTTCCGCCACCTGCTTCGTATGCTTTTTGTTCCACCAATTGTTGAAAATACATGAATAGTAAAGGATGATTGGCTTCTATATTTTTAGTTTTCATGATGCTAAAAGCATCTTCATGAGTTACCTGTACTACCATTCCGCTATTGGCATAAGGATTGTTCCTTTTAGATGGACTCCATCCATTTACAACGAGCTCATTAGGATTGGTGGAAGCAGGAGCAATAATTCCACCAGGGCACATACAAAAAGAAAAAACGCCTTTTTCATTTACTTGTTCAACAAGACTGTAAGATGCCGGAGGAAGATTATCTCCTCTTGATTCACAATGGTATTGAATTTGATCAATGAGCGATTGCGGGTGCTCAACCCTTACTCCCAATGCGAAAGGCTTTGCTTCTATTAAAATATTTTTTTGATGAAGTAATTCGAATATGTCACGAGCTGAATGGCCTGTTGCAACGATATAGTCATCTGCATTAAAAACAGTTCCATCAGCTGCGATTACTCCTCCAATTTTATTATTTAGTATTTTAAAATCAACAACTTTCTTTTCAAACAAAACCTCTCCTCCGCATTCAATAATTTGCTCTCTCATAGCGGTGATAATTTGAGGGAGTTTATTTGTTCCTATGTGCGGATGTGCATCATAACCAATGTTTTCAGGTGCTCCAAATTGGATAAAGAGTTGCAGTATTCTGTTAATGTCGCCTCTTTTATTGCTTCGAGTGTAGAGTTTTCCATCACTGTAAGTACCAGCGCCACCTTCACCAAAACAGTAGTTACTTTCAGGGTTTACGATTCCTTGTTTGTTTAGAACTGCCAAATCTCTTCTGCGACTTTTTACATCTTTACCTCTTTCCAGAATGATGGGTTTGATACCATTTTCTATAAGTTTTAAAGCTGCAAAAAGTCCTGCAGGTCCAGCACCAATGATAATTGTGGAATATTTTGATTGACGAACATCTTTAAAAGCCAAATCAACTGTTTCAAAAGGATGGAAAGGTTCATTGATAAAAGCATTTACACTCAGGTTGAAAATCACCTGTTTGCCTCTTGCATCTATTGATTTCTTGATGATTTGAAAGCCGAAAACGGACGATTCTTTAGTAGATTCATGCTGGGCAATCTTTCTTTTAATTACCGCATCGTCATTGACTTCGGCTGGGGTTAGCCGGAGGGTTATTTTTTTTTGCATGTGTTAGGGGTTTATCCTAAAAACAAATCATACTTATTTAGAATGGTAAATCGTCAACAGCATCTGGTGCTGTAGAAGAGAACGTGTCCAAAGGCTCTATATATTCATTATCCTGATTTCCACCACCTCCAGATTTTAATAATTGCTCTATTCTCCAAGCATCAAGATTAGTAATATAGTTAGTTTTACCATCTTTTTCCCATTTCGAACCTTTGATATTGAAATAAACCTTAATATCGTCGCCAACACTAACCCTGTCAATCATAGAAGTCTTATCTTGTACACATTGGAATTTTATGTAATTAACGATGCTTCTACCATTAATATCATCAGACTTTTCCACTACAAACTCCCTGGTTTTGAAGGTTTCTGTCCTTTGAACAGTATCGTGTTTTGCAACTAATTTCCCTGTTAATTCGTAACTCATGCTGTAAAATTTAAGACGGCAAAAATAAGCCTATTTAGCCTAATTATATAAACTGTTTTCCTTTATTTCAGGGAAGAAAAAAAACTTGGGATATTTAAAAATATTTCTTTTAAAAAAATCAATTTTGGATTAAAAAAACACTATTTTCAGTCCCCGGATTTTTTTTATTCTGGCTTAAAATTCCACATTGTAATTAAAAGGGGAAAAACAAGAGAATAAAAAATTTTTTTTTCAACATTATTATTAGATATTCGCCGTCCTTTAGAAAAACAAGAGGTATTTCCAGTTAAAATGTGAATAACTGTAATTAGAATTAAATAGAAATTATTAACTCATTATATAAATTGGTTTCAGGTAATGGAGAAGTCTTTCGAAAAAGTTTGGCAAAATTGCCTAGAAATAATAAAAGACATAGTTGAATGGCAGCATTTTAAAACTTGGTTTGAACCCATCAAACCAGTAGGTTTAAAAGAAAAAGTACTCACTATTCAAGTTCCAAGTCAATTCTTCTTTGAATACTTGGAAGAGCACTATGTTTCATTATTGGCAAAAACCTTAAAAAGAGAATTAGGAAAAGATGCGAGACTGGAATACCGTATCATGGTTGATAGCGGTAACAGTAAAAACAAACCTATTACAATGGATGTTGCCGGAAATGTTTACAAAACAAACGGCAATAATGAAATGGATTTTCCACTCATTGTAAATAATCCGGTAAGAAATCCATTTGTTATTCCAGGGTTGAAGAAAATGCAAATCGATCCTCAGTTAAATTCCAAATATACATTCGATAGTTTTATTGAAGGAGATTGTAACAGAGTAGCAAGAAGAGCAGGAAAAACTGTTGCAGAAAAACCTGGAACCACATCATTCAATCCTTTGGTTATTTATGGTGGAGTAGGTTTGGGTAAAACACATTTGGCGCAGGCAATAGGTAATGAGGTGAAAAGATTATACAATAACAAAGTAGTATTGTATGTGAGTTCAGAAAAATTCATCAATCAATTTATTGATCATAGCAGAAATAACGCTATCAACGACTTTATTCATTTCTATCAGTTGGTAGATGTATTGATTATTGATGATGTTCAGTTTTTTAACAGAGCAGAAAAATCACAGGATGCATTCTTCTCTATCTTCAACCATCTTCATCAAAGTGGAAAGCAATTGATTTTAACGAGCGATAAATCTCCAAAGGATTTGGAAGGAGTTCAAGAAAGATTATTGAGTCGATTCCGTTGGGGATTAAGTGCAGATTTGCAATTGCCTGATTACGAAACCAAGATTGAAATATTGGAGAGTAAGATGAAGCATGATGGATTGGAAATGCCTAAAGAGGTTGTGAAATATATAGCGTATAATATTAATAGTAATGTTCGTGAGCTTGAAGGTGCTTTGATATCATTGTTAGCTCAGTCTTCTCTCAATAAAAGAGAGATAGATTTGGAATTGACAAAAAAAGTACTGCGCAATTTTGTAAAATCATCAAGCAAAGAAGTTACCATCGATACCATACAAAAAATGGTTTGCGATTATTTTGATGTGCCTTATGATAAATTGTTACAGAAAACAAGGAAGAGAGAAATTGTACAGGCAAGACAAATTACCATGTTCTTATCCAAGTCGTTTACAAAAAACTCTTTGAAAACAATAGGAGAGCACTTTGGTGGAAGAGATCATACCACTGTTATTCATAGTTGTCAAACCGTAAAAGACTTAATGGATACGGATAATTTGTTTAAAGAAAGCGTATTGGAGTTGCAGCATAAAGTACAGCTGGCTGCAATGTAATGAGTTTATAAAAATGAATACATCCAAACCTTTGTTGAGTTTGGATTTTTTTTAAGAAGTTGAATATTTTTTAGTTCTTTTTTCATTTTGATTTGGGTATTATCTTTTACAATTGTATTTTTGCTCCCCCTTCAACAAGGGGAGTTGTTTACAACTAGGAGAGATGCCTGAGTGGCCGAAAGGAACGGTTTGCTAAATCGTCGTACGGGTTAAACTGTACCGTGGGTTCGAATCCCACTCTCTCCGCTGAATTAAGAAGGAAATAAAACTCCTCAGGGCTAAAATTACCGTTCGGGATGTAGCGTAGCCCGGTTATCGCGCCTGGTTTGGGACCAGGAGGTCGCAAGTTCGAATCTTGCCATCCCGACAAACACAATCAAGCCTCTGCAAAATGCAGGGGCTTTTTTAATGCGAGCAATTGAAGCTTTCTTCATATAGCGAGCATAAAAAGTCAAAACCGAATAAAATCAGGATGGTTTGATAAATTTGGTGCCCCACCTTTAAGATCAATGGAATTATGTAGTTTAATTATTTACTGCGACAGATATATTTTCTTTATGCAAGTTAATGCGGAAGAGCTGTCTGTTCTTTAATGTGATTTGATTCAATGTCAAATTTCAATTCATATTCACTATTTGTTGATCTTGTTTCACTCAATTCAATTTTTAATGCTGTAAACCATTTATGAATTGTATTGATTCCAATAGTGAAACTCTCATTTTTTATTTTCAGGTCAAGCAAAAAGACAGGATGAGTCTGATATGGATTCATATCTATGGGAATGAGTGAACTTTTTTTCCGGATTTCTGTAAAACGATTTTCCGATTCATTAAATACAATATATAAAAGTTCATAGTTCAATTGAATTGAAGAAGTTATGTTTGAAAGGTTATTCTTTATGTTCTCATTTGTTATCAAAGTTATTTCTTGAATATGTAAAAAGCTTTCTGGGCTTTGTAATGAGAATGTAATTGAAGATTTGGTTTTATTTAGGTTGAAAAATTTCATATTCATTTTTTGTTTGAGTAGCAAATGCCTTAATTAAATCAGAAATTTATGATTGTATGTTTTATTGCTCAAATGAAACAAACTGAAATACTTAGAATCAAATGAATTGTTTTGGTTTTTTTATTAAAAATAAAGTTATGATATTTCTATAAAAAGGTTTGATTTTAAAATATAACTACCCTAATCACATCCTCCAAAAAAATCGAACTCCCGGTAATCATCCCGACAAAAAAGCCATCAATGAAAATTGATGGCTTTTTAATTTATTGCAAGTATTAATTTTAGGTATCATTAACTCCACCATTATCTATTTCATTTAATATTTTGGTGGCTCTTTTTTTAAAATCAATGGAGTGTTTATCAATTTGGTCATTTATACAAAGGATTAGCTCATTCTTAATTTCTGGGTATTTTTTTGTGAGTTTGAAAAGGACGAATAAAGCTCTAGATTTAATGGTGACATTTGTGTCGTTTGACAGAAGAAAATCAAAGAGTAAGTCAATAGCATTGCCTTCATTTTCCTTAGGAACGCCACAATACATCCAAAACGAGGCAAATGATGTTTTATAAAGAGGATTGAGACCTTTACATAAATCAAATAAAAAGGGGAGTTCTGCTAATAATTTATTTGGATTTAAAATGCCAATATCACTCAAAAGCCAAAGAAACCTAATTGCAATTTTTTGTTCGCATTTTAATAGTTTTGAGAAACACTTGATATCAATGTTCTTTTCTATAATTATTACAGCCCAAATTTTTCTTTTCTCTCCTGTGCTTGTAGCAAGTGAAAACTTCAATTCCTTGTAGAGTTGAGATGGGGTTATCATAAAATTGAATTGTAGAAGCTTATCTGCACCCATTAATAGGATTCAAATTGATGGATGTAAATTCAAACCAAACAGGATTGCACGATCCATTTGTAATCTCTTGTCTATTGCAATTGTATTCTTTTCCTATGGATATATCAAGTGAGTCTAAAAAACTTTGGGAAGGATTCGTTCCTTCATTTATCTTTAATACAGAAGTATCTGACCAACTTTTGAAAATATAATTATTCCTTACAGTGGTATCGTTTGGTATAAATACAAAAGTTACTTTTTGGGGATTCAGTGAACAATTATTTTCATCAGAAGGAGCAGTAGTTATAGCAATTATTTTTGCCCTTCCATCATATTTTTTATAGGTGCAATTTTGCTCAATTGAATTATTCTTCTTGCAAGAAACAATGGCAAGGGCCAGAAGTATCGTAACTGTTTTTATGAATCGCATCATCCAAAAATATAAAGTTTTATGTAGATAAAAATGTACATCATACAAGTCTCTAAAGTTTAAAGATTACAAAAAGGCGTATATCATCGTTATTGAAGTATTATCTATTTGATTTTAAACTGTAAGTTCATCCATCCGCCACCATTATAAACTTCAGTAAATCCATTGGACTTTAAAATACTTTTTGCCGATGCGCTTCTCATGCCACTTGCACAACAGGTTATAATTGGCTTTTCTTTATTTAGTTTAGATAAGTTATTTCTCAAAACATCAACCGGTATATTTACAGAGCCCTTGATATGACCTCCCTGATATTCACCTTTGCTTCGCACATCTAAAATAACTGCGCCTTGTTTTAGTAATTCAGAATAATCAATTTTCGGCCCTATGCCCAATAATCTTTTAATGGTGTTTAACATGATTTGATTTTTAGTTATTTATTAATTAATATGAATGTAAAGTTGATACTTATTAATTACTGAAATGGTTACTAATGTTACAAACAAATAACATTAATGAAAACACATTAATAAATACAAATGATTTTGAAAATCAATCACTTAAATAAAAAAAGCCCAGCATGTGCTGAGCTTTTTTGTACCACGTACGGGACTCGAACCCGTGATTCCTCCGTGAAAGGGAGGCGTCTTAACCTCTTGACCAACGCGGCATGTTGTTTTTCGGACGGCAAAGATAGTACTGATATCCTTTTTAACCAAAGTTTTTTTTAAATTCTCTATTTCTTTTGAGCTATCTACTGTTTTGGATTGCTACAATAACAATAAACTTGATGATTTTATTCTATTATCGGCGAAATCGACACGGTTTGCTTAAATTTGCGACTTAAAAGTTTTTTTAATAAATATTAAATTATCATGAGTACAATTAAAGTAGCAATTAATGGATTCGGCCGTATTGGACGTCTGGTTTTTCGTCAGATTTATAACATGCAAGGCATTGATGTAGTAGCAATCAATGATTTAACTAGTCCTGCAGTTTTGGCTCATTTGTTGAAATATGACAGTGCTCAGGGAAGATTTGATGTGGATGTAAAACATACCGAAAATTCTATTGTTGTAAATGGTCATGAAGTAAAAATATACGCTCAAAAAGATCCTGCTCAAATTCCATGGGGCGCTCATGGGGTTGATGTGGTTATTGAAAGCACTGGATTCTTTACAGATAAAGATAAAGCAGCGGCTCACTTATCTGCAGGTGCAAAAAGAGTGGTGATTTCTGCACCAGCAACAGGCGATTTGAAAACAGTAGTTTATAATGTGAATCATGCCATTCTTGATGGCAGCGAAACTATTATCAGTTGTGCAAGTTGTACTACAAATTGCCTCGCTCCAATGGCTAAAGTGTTAAATGATAATTTCGGAATCGTTACAGGTATAATGAGTACTATTCACGCTTATACCAATGATCAAAATACCTTAGATGCACCTCATCCGAAAGGCGATTTACGCAGAGCAAGAGCAGCTGCAGCTAATATTGTTCCTAACAGTACTGGTGCTGCAAAAGCAATCGGATTGGTTTTACCTGAATTGAAAGGCAAATTAGATGGAGGGGCTCAAAGGGTTCCTGTAATAACTGGATCTGTTACAGAGTTATATTCAATTCTTGAAAAACCTGCCACTGCTGAAGCAATTAATGCAGCAATGAAAGCAGCAAGCAACGAAAGTTTTGGATATAATGAAGATGAAATTGTAAGCAGTGATGTTATCGGAATTCATTATGGTTCTTTGTTTGATTCCACTCAAACTAAAGTAATGACAGTAGGAGATAAGCAAATGATAAAAACAGTAAGCTGGTACGATAATGAAATGAGTTATGTGTCACAGCTGGTTAGAACGGTAAAGCATTTTGCAGGATTGATATCGTAATATGAAATGTTTCAGAGGTTTCAGAAGTTCAATAGGTTCAATCAGTTTGGCTTATTTAACTTCTGAAACCTTTTGAACTTTTGGAACCTTTTAAACCTGATCTCATGTCAAAATTTTCAAATTATAATTTTAGCGATCAAAAAGTATTGGTTCGCGTTGACTTCAACGTCCCCTTAAATGATCAATTAGAGATCACTGATGATACTCGCATGGCTGCAACCTTACCTACATTAAAGAAAATTCTTTCAGATGGAGGTAGTATCATTTTAATGAGTCATCTTGGGCGACCAAAGGAAGGGCCTACTAACAAATTTTCATTGAAACATTTGGTG
>JAIXWH010000096.1 GCA_027484165.1 Chitinophagaceae bacterium
AGACTTGTAGCAGAGGGATTTACACTCCTAAATGAAAAGCCAAAAAAAGGAGCAGATAACAAATGGGTATGTTTCCTCCATCCCAAAGGAACCAATGGAGTTTTGGTGGAGTTATGTCAGCATATTATATGATTACCAAGGTTTATTTGGACAGCCTGTTCCTAACCTTCTTTCAGGATCATCTTTTTTTGTAATGACTAACGAAACTTCAAAACTTCTCGGTACAGAAGGACCCAAATCTTGTTTAGAGTGAGTAATATCGTACGAAAATCCAACTTGAACATTATTAATCAACCAACCAGCATAAGGATAAAAAGAATCTCCCTCTCTAAACCAAGCTCCTGCATATAATGTACTAGTTTTTTCAGGGTTTGCATCCCAACCTAAAGCTCCTCCAATTGCAAAATAAGCAGGTAAGGCTTGTTCTTGATAGCAACCATTCAAGTTCACTGATAATCTATCAGAAGCATAAAACTCTGTGTTGATATGAGCTACATATCTTATTGGGAGTATTTGTTTGGGGTCTTTTAAAAATGTTTGTTTTGGTTTATTTAAATGAAATGCAGAAAACCCTGCATTTACATTGAATACATCATTGTTAAATGTATACAGAAGTCCGGCACTTAATGATAAATAGGAATTTTTATCAATCAAAGTCTTTTCCCCAGAAGGAAGTGTAACATCAAAACCTCCACTTGTAAATTGTTCCCCAAAAGTTAATCTGGAATAATCTATTGTACGATTAGCATACATTGCCTGAATACCTAATCCAATGGTTTGATTTTCGGTTAGATGAGCATGATACGCAACTGTTCCTAAAGCGTATGTACTTTTGAAAGCTCCATACATGGATTGGTCAAGCATTAATCCGCCACCAATTGCGAGTGTATTTTGAACGATATCATTTGAAGTTTGCTTTCCCAAAATCTTTGTATCAAGCTCCATTGATTGAGTGTTATAAGGCGTTCCTGCATTACCCCATTGTTGACGCCAGTTACACATCAATCTCCAATCTGCACTATTACTTCCAATAATTGCAGGATTTACAAATTGTGGAGCCATAAAATACTGAGAGAAGTGCGGATCCTGAGCATTTGAATTTAAATACCCAAGTAGTGATAAAAATAAAAAAATGATTTGCTTTTTCATTATCTGATTAATATAGTTTGTCCTCTTTTAATAATGTTTGTTCCTAGATTATCCGTTATTTCAGCTTGCCATACATAAGTTTCTGCAGGCTGCTTGTTACCTTTAAAGGTTCCATCCCATTTTTGTTTTGGATCTGTTGTTTCAAATAACAATTGACCCCATCTGTTAAATACCCAAAAGCGTTTCAACTTCACTCCAATCAAGAACATGTCCAAATAATCATTATGTCCATCATTATTGGGAGAAAAACCAGTTGGCACTTGAATATCAGCATTTTCATAAACTCTTACAAGAAGTGTATCAACAGTCAGACAACCAGAAGGATTTTCTAATCTTATCAAATATTCTACTATTTGATCATAATTATAGGTAGGATTAGAAATGTTAGGATTGTCAATTCCGGTTGAAGGCGACCATAAATAGCTGTTTGCAAAAGTTCTAGCTTGTAAATAAGTGTTATTATTTTTCAATGCTGTTACGGTTGGGTATCTCAAACCAGGAATTGGAGCTGCAACTGTAATTATTTGCTGGCTTTGCGAAACTAAGCTAGGACAATCAATGGAAGTTGCTGTTAAGGTAACAGTGTCGTTACCTTCATTCATATATGTGTGTGTTGGATTAAATTGATTCGAAATAGAATTATCGCCAAAATTCCATAACCAATTGATAGGTCCAGTATTTGTAATGTTACTCAAATTGTTAAACAGAATTGGTTCTTTTTTACAAAATGTTGGAAATGAAAAATCAACAATTGGTTTTTTTCTTAAGTTGAGATTGATTCTACCATTCGCAAAATTTTCACATCCAAAAACTGAAGTTAATTTGACAGAGTAGATACCGGGTTGAGTTGCTAAATAACTTGAAGTATTTGCACCAGATATAGAAGTTCCATTTAAGAACCATTGATATGAACTTGCATTACTTGTGCAATTGAGTAACATATTGGCAAACTCACAGATATAATCCTTATTTGGCAAAACAACATTACCTACCGGTAATGGATGTACTACAACACTATCATTTGCGCTGGTATTTGTACATTGGTCTGTATTAGTTACAGTAATTTGATAAATACCAGAAGTACTTACTGTAATGTTTGGTGTGGTTGCTCCTGGAATATTTGTTCCTCCAACAGACCATTGATAATTTGTAATAGCCCCGCTCACCGGATTAGCTGTTGCATGAAGTCTTATGCTATCGCCAGAACAAATGGATAGTGAAACTCCTGGATCTATTGAAACTAAAGGAGTAGCTAAAAAATTTATTGTTTTAGTAGTGGTATCTCTGCAACCATTATTAGTTTGGCAAATCAATCTTATTGGATAACTCAATTGATTGGGATTTGTAAATTGATGTCGAACAGAAAATCCAAAAGTATCTCTAGGTGTACCTCCAAAATTCCAAAAACAGCTATCAATTCTTCCTGCAACTAAAGGATTTTGTATTGTTATTATAGATGAGCTACTGGTAAACAAATAATTATTATTTAAAAAGCAGGCTACAGGAGGAACTGTAAAATCAGCTTTAGGCATGGGGAAAATTTGGAATATTTGAGTTACACTATCTACACAATTATCTGTTGAAGTTGAAACTAACTTAACCTTAATATTTCCATCATTCAAATAAACATGTGATACTTGAGGGCCGGAAACACCATTTATACCATCTCCAAAGTCCCAAATATTACTTTGAATAGTTGCGGGGGCAACCGCAGTAGATTGACTGGAGAATTGATAAAAGTTATTTAATAAACATTTCGAATCGGGTAAAGGAAAATAAGCACTTGGCATTGAATAAACCTGAATTCTTTTTGTAGTAGTATCCTTGCATCCTTGATCACTTGTTACGACTAGTTGTACATTGTAATAACCTGGAGTAATGTAAGCATGTGTTGATGGTGAAATGGTATCAATTCTGTTATCTCCAAAAAGCCATTTTACTCCTGTTATACTTCCTCCAAATGGCGGTGTAGATAGCGTATCAAAAGTAAAAGAGTTGCCTGATAAACATTGTGCTGTTGGTGGAATAAAATCAGCTTTAGGCATTGGATAAACCTCTACCGTATTTGAAACGCTGTCTATACAACCACGGTCTGATACAGAAATCAATTTAACAGGAAATACGCCTACTGCAGGGAATGAGTAAAAAATATCAGGACCAAAAATTGGACTACCATTGTTGACAATCCAAGAATTTAATGCAATTGTGCTATTGTTTCCAGAATTAATAAAGGAACCACTTGAAAACACAAATCTATTTCCTTTGAGACAAGCAGGCGAAGGAGCATTGAAAAGTGCAATAGGTTTTGGATAAATCATTAAATCAATTGAGCTATCTACTTTACATCCTGTTGATAAATTAGTTGCTGTTATAAAATAATGAACAATTGTATCTGTAAGATTTGTTATGGTTGCGGAATCATTATTGGGATTAAAAATATTTAAATGAGAAACAGCATTAGTATCAGTCCAAGAATAGATATCTGCTCCGCTTAATTTAATTGGACCATAATTTCCATTTATATTATAGCATAATGAGGAAATGCTAATATTCAAATTAGGTTTAGGCTTTACAAATACCTTAATAGTATCTTCTACATAACAATTAGTTGAAGTATCTCTAACCGCAATGATGTATTGAGTTGTTGCTGTTGGTGAAGCAGTTACTTGTGATGTGTTGTAGGAAGATAAGTTTGATGGATTGGGGCGCCAAGTATAGGTACAATTTACTATTGGGCTTGAACCAATTGATACCCTACTCCCTTCGCAAATAGTTTGATCTGGTCCTGCATTAAAACTAAGAGATGGTCCTTGAATGATGGCCTTAACTGTATCCGAACAAGTTTGTGTAAAAAATGGAAGAGGTGCTGGGGTGATTACAACATTAACCGTATCTCCTACTTGCAATAAATTACTATTTGAAACTAAATGGATTCCAGATCCTAAACGTGTAGAAAAATTACTGGTATACCATTCATAGGATTGAAATCCTGGAGGTCCATCCATTACAGTTTTTGTTGGGATGCTACAAGATTGAATAGCGGTAGCCATATTCAAACAGCCTTGAATATCAATATAAGCATATGCCCAATGAGCTCCAAGGGTACAATCAATAGTAGAAAACTTTATCCTAATATTTTTACCTGAATATGGTGCTAAGTTTACAAATCGTTTACTCCATGGTTTATACCATATTGTAGTTTGTGAGTTACTCAAGGGAGAATTCAAGAACCCCCCTGCTCCCGCTGAACTTGGGTCTGCTACAAATTCTGCTAACCCACATGGAATTGTTTGATTGGTTGACAAATCAAAAATTTCAACTTTAAACCGAGGCTTGTCTCCAAAAAGATGTATTGGGGGGTCATAAGTAATGCCATCTGGTTGTAATACAGGAATAGGCTCAACTAAAACTACTGCAAAATCATAACTAAAACTCAAATTAGTAGTATTAGGAGGAACAGAAACATCATAAAATACTGACTCTGTCTTTGCTCCAACAAAAGGTTGGTTGAATGTAGGATCTAAACCTCCATCAGCCAAATCGCTTCCCAATCTGATAAAAGAATTACTGCCATCAGGAGAGTTTATAGGAAAGCCTCCATAAAAATCTAACCCATTTACAACGCTATTATTAATTAGGGTATGCTTATTAGTTAAAGGCGGAGTTATAGCAGAATTAATAATTTGGTTCGTACCATTTGTACTTACTCCATTTAGAGAATTTGTAGGACCCACAACTTGTCCTGTATCACAAGTCCAACGAGTAAAATCCCCGAAATCAAAATCAATATTAGGCGGACAACCAATATTTAAATTTGTATTGTTGTTTTGAAAATTTCTTGATGCATTTAAGGAAACAGGAATCCAATTCTGATCTTGAATTTTTCCAGCTGTATCAATGAAATTAAATTTATTGTTTCGAATAACTTTTGCCTTATTTTCTATGAATGGACCAACATAATCAAATTCCTGATTTGTAATTTTCTTTCCAAATCTGTCAATGATATACCATTTATGACTTTTCATTACAGCAGTTACTGTTGTTTTAAAATCATACACAAGATCAAATTGTGGCTTTATGATCAATTTATCTTTTGAGTCAACAAATCCCCATTTTTGATTAATTAAAATTGCAGCTCTTCCAAAAAAAAGTTTATTCAACTTTTTAGTTTGTCCTATAGGAATTTCAATAGATTTTCTGTTTCCTTTTTGATTATTGTAGAACATGTTTTTCTTTTGAGCAAAAACATTAGTGTTAAAAATCAAAAGAGTTAATGTGATTATTTGAATGAATTTATTCATATTCATAGGTAATAATTGGCAATTACTATTCATTTGAGTTTCTTAAAATTATCTTACTAAAATAAATTGTCCTCTTTTTAATATTTTGTTTCCTTTCAAATCTTCCCCCTCTCCTATCCAAACATAAGATTCAGCAGGCTGCTTAACTCCTTTTACAGTTCCATCCCATCTTTTTCTCTCGTCAGTAGTTTCAAAAACCAATTGACCCCATCGATTAAACACTTTAAAGAAGTTTAAATGCTTTATACCAATTAAAAAGACATCAAGGTTATCATTGTGGCTATCGCCATTAGGTGAAAAAGCTTTAGGAACTTGTATATCTGCAATAACAAATATTCTCACTAATTGAGAATCATAAGTTATGCAACCTGCATTCGTTTCTATTTTTATGCTGTAATCAATCTCTCTGTTGTAATTGAAAATTGGATTATCAACTGATGATGAACTTAATCCCATAGATGGAGTCCACAAGTAACTACTTCCAAATGTTCTTGCTTGTAAGGGTGTATTGTTATTTTTAACTGAATTTACATCAGGATATCTTATGCCTGGTATTGGATCTTCAACAGGAATTATTTTTGTTATAGAGCTATCCAAATTAGGACATTTTACTGGAGTAACGGTTAGGGTTATAGGATAGTTAGTTCCTACACTATATATGTGACTTGGAGCATAAAGATTGGAAATAGGTGACAAATCTCCAAAATCCCAAGCCCAAGTTACATCTTCAGATAAACTTGTAACACTATTGTTTACAAATGGTATAATTCTGTTGGTACAATAATATGGATAACTAAAATCTGGTTTGGGCTTTTGAATCAATCTTAATTGAATATTACCAAAAGCAGTGTCTCTACATACTGGAGTTGTTGATGTGGATAAGGCCAATGTGTAATTTCCAGGATCAGTTGCTTGATAACTTGCCGCATTTGCACCCGGAATTATTTGATAAGTAGCACCTGGAAGGGTGTCTTTGAAATACCATTGATAACCTGTTGCTGTGCTCAAAACTACATTCAGTTTTAAATCACTCCCTTTACAAATAAAATCAGTATTAGGAGGATCGGTGACTATTGACCCCGTTGGTAAAGGATGAACAATAACTGGCTGAATTAAACTAGTGTCTGTACAAAAATTACTGTTTTCCAGCACTAAACTATAATTTCCTGTTGCATCAATTTTTATGGTAGATTGAGCTGCTCCACTTAAAAATATCACTCCATTTTGTAACCATTCAAATTTTGTAATAGTTCCACTGCCTGCCTGATAAAGAGCATTTAATAAAACACTGTCTTTATAACAGAACTTCAAAGGACCATTGGCTAATATATTGGATGATGGATGTGCATTTATAATTACCAGTTGAGTTGCCGTGTCTTTACATCCGGAGTCGGAAACTGCATAAAGATGAACGGTGTATACTCCTGCAGAATCATAGTGATGATTTAAAGAGGCTTGCAAACTTGTTGTATTGTCTCCTAAATCCCATTCATAAGAAACAATATTACCACCATTGATTGTTGAATTATTTTGAAATTGAATATTATTCCCTCTAAAACAAACTGGTGATGGAGGTGTGAAGTTTGCTATGGGGTTGGGAAAGAATTTTACTTGTATTGTTGTATCTGTATAGCACTGAGTGGTGGTATCTTCTGCTCTTACGTTATATAAAGTTGAGTTATTTGAAGGAAAAATTGCTGAATCACCAATAGAAGAGGTAAAAACAACTCCTGTTCTTGGGGACCAGGTATAAGTATCAGCTCCTGTAAGTGTCATTAGAGTAGAAGAACCACTACATACGTTATTTCCATCAATTATTAATTGTGGTGATGGAATTATGGCCACATTAATGGTGGTGTCATCAACACAACCATCTGATGTAGTTGAAGTTAATGTAACAGGAACACTATTGCCTATAACATTAAAATGATGAGTCACAGTATTTCCACTATCTATACCATCAATTCCCGAATTACCATACTCCCAAACATCACGTATGATTGGATTACCATTGGATTGAGAATTGCTCGTAAACGTGTAACTATTGCTATTAAAACATTGAGGCAATTGATCCTGAAAAGAGGCCACAACAATTGAAGGTTGGATAGTAATGGGGATGGTGTCGGAACAATTAGCCCCATTTTGTGGTATCAACTGCACAAATACATTTGAACCATTTGGTAGGGCTTGATTACCAGTTAATACAATTTGCTGTCCTGTACCAATAGGGTTTGAAAAGTTTGAACTTACTGACCAAATATATTGACTAAAACCCGGAGGGGCATTTAATGATGTCGTCACTGGTGTATTACAAGAATTTAATCCACTGATTCCTGAGTAACCACATTTATTTATATCAATATAGGCATAACACCAATGCCCTCCCCAACCACAATCCAAAGTTGTGAATCGAATGGTTAGGGTTCTTCCTGCATATCTTCCCAAATTAATAAATACGGGAGTCCATGATTTGTAATATACTTCTCTTCCTACGCTGGATTGAGTAAAAAAAGATGCACCCCCATAACCAGCTGTGTAATCAACCGAAGCACAACTTAATTCCTGGCCACTTCCAACATCTATAAGTTGCACTTTAAATCTAGGTTGATCTGATACTGGATGCCCAGGATCTTGAAAAACCAATGCATATTGATACATAAAAGTATAATCATTGGAACAAGAAGGAATAGTCATTGTATATTCCAATTGTTCAGAACCACGACCTGGAACGTCCACCTCTCCTAGTCTAACACAATAATTATTAATACTTGGCGGTGGCGGTGCTGTTGAAAATCCTCCGTATGGATCTGTTCCACCAGTAAGTATTTCATGACGTGGTGTACTAACACCTAAATCGGGAGATAAATTATTTAGTGAACCTATAGATGTGACCCAATTTGTAAACGCACCATCTTCAAAATCAAAATTGCTGGGACAAAAATCGCAAGTGTTATTTCTATTGTTTGAACCATTTCTATTAAAAAATGATGAGGCATTATTCTTTGTCCATCCTGGACTGAGTAAAAGTCCATTAGTATTCATATAGGCAATACTATCTTTGAGTCTTACTTTGGCAATTCCATTATCAAACCCCCAAGAATAATCAATATCTAAATTGGATTTCAAATTACCAAGTGTGTCAATCAATGACCATTGCTTATTTTTTACAACAAACGTAACAGAATCTTTAAAATCATAAACAAAATCAAATTCGAAAGGAATAATTTCTGATCCACTTTTATTTAAAAAGCCCCATTTATTGCCATTATGAACTGCTGCTCTGTTCCTATTGAAAAATCTGCCCGATTTGTATTTTTGATCGTTTAAAACATTACCATCCTCTTTAACATAGGATAGTCCCAGCGAATCATACCCAAGATAGAATCCCTCGTTAATATCAGAAATTTCATTCCAAACTTTATTATTTATAAATGTTCCAGACGATTTGTTAATAAACCTGTACTCTACATCAGATATCTTAAATATATCTATAGTTTGAGAACATACAGTCCCGGTGAGGAAAATAAGAATAACAGAAAAATACAATTTCATAAAAAGAAAAATAATTTCTTTTCGTAGGGGGAATAATTAGTTTTTTTGAGAGAATAAAAATGGGATATTGAAAATAATAACTATAAACGAAGATAATGTTAATCTTTTATATTTAAATTTCATTAATAAAAGAATTGAAAACACTTTCTTCTCCAATCGTTGTCATCATCCCATGACCACTATAAACCTTTGTCTCACTAGGCAACACAAGCAACTGATTTTTAATACTTTGGATTAA
>JAIXWH010000082.1 GCA_027484165.1 Chitinophagaceae bacterium
CTGCAACCTTACCTACATTAAAGAAAATTCTTTCAGATGGAGGTAGTATCATTTTAATGAGTCATCTTGGGCGACCAAAGGAAGGGCCTACTAACAAATTTTCATTGAAACATTTGGTGAGTCATTTGAAGGCTTTGTTGGAAGAGGTGAAAGTTGATTTTGCAAATGATTGTATAGGACAAGAAGTTATTGATAAATCATCAGCGCTAAAGCCAGGAGAGGTTTTGTTGTTAGAGAATTTACGTTTTTACAAAGAAGAAGAAAAAGGGGATAAGGCCTTTGCGGAAAAATTAAGTAAGCTGGGAGATGTTTATGTCAACGACGCATTTGGAACAGCACATCGCGCACATGCTTCAACAGCAGTGATTGCTGATTATTTTGCTTCAGATAAAAAAATGTTTGGCTTATTGATGGAAGCTGAAGTGATCAGCGCAGAAAAAGTATTGCATCATGCAGAAAAGCCTTTCACAGCAATTATAGGCGGAGCGAAGGTTTCAGATAAAATTTTAATCATTGAAAATTTATTAAACAGAGCTACTGATATCATTATCGGTGGAGGAATGGCTTATACTTTCTGGAAAGCACAAGGGAAACAAATCGGTAATTCTTTATGTGAAGATGATCGTTTGGAGTTGGCATTGGAAATTTTATCGAAAGCAAAATCTTTAGGCGTAAATATTCATTTGCCACTGGATAGCACCATTGCAGATAAGTTTGCAGCAGATGCACAAACTACTAATTGCGAAAGCTTTGGCATTCCTTCAGGTTGGATGGGATTGGATATTGGACAAAAAGCTATTGCTGATTTCAGAGAAGTTATTTTGAAAAGTAAAACCATTTTATGGAATGGACCGATGGGAGTTTTTGAAATGGAAAAATTTCAAAATGGTACAAAATCAATTGCAATTGCAGTTGCAGAAGCTACGTCAAATGGAGCATTCAGTTTAGTAGGAGGAGGAGACAGCGTTGCTGCTGTAAATAAATTTCATTTAGCAGACAAAGTAAGTTATGTATCTACCGGTGGCGGAGCAATGTTAGAATATTTTGAAGGAAAGGTTTTGCCCGGAATTGCAGCAATAAAAAAATAATTGATTCTATTTAAAATCCATCACTCAAATTGATTATTAATTAATAATTGTATTAATTAAGATTAGTCATTAACATAAAAAAGACATCCGCATAATTTCGGATGTCTTTTTATAAAATAATTCAAGTGGATACCTTAATTATTTACAGGGCTTGTAGATTGCGCCTGTTACAAAATCAACAATTACTCCTGGCCAAAACAAAATAATGTCTGCAATTAAAGCACCTGCTCTTACAGATCTGGAGGGCTCTCCTGTTGCTGGTTTTGTTCTCTGGCATTCACTTACTTTGCCACCCAATACAGTAGCACAAGAGCTTAGTAAAATTGATGCAAATAATAATGCAAAAATTCCTTTAACGATGTTATTCATTTTGTGATTTTTTGGTTTTTGAAAATAATTTTAATCTAATTGGTTATGAAAATAGTTTAAATCATTTGTTATAAATAGCCCACCATTTAAATGGTGGGCTACAGTTAAAATTAAAATCAACAATTATCCCTAATTTTAATCCTCATCAAACCCTTGAGGATGCAACAAATCTCCGAATCGGAATTAATTATCAATAAAAGAGGCGCCATCTATCATTTGGATTTACGCCCGGAAGAGTTAGCCGAAACCGTTATTCTGGTTGGAGATCCTGAAAGAGTAAAAAAAGTCAGCAAGTATTTCGATAGCATAGAACATCAACTTCAGCATAGGGAATTTATAACTCATACCGGATTTATAGGTAACAAAAGAATAAGCGTGTTGTCAACTGGTATTGGTCCTGATAATATTGATATTGCCATCAACGAATTGGATGCCTTAGCAAATATTAATTTCGAAACCAGAACAATCAATGCCGATTTTAGAAAATTAAATCTCATTCGTTTCGGCACTTCAGGCGCTTTGCAAGCTGATATTCCAGTGGATAGTTTAGTTGCATCAACTCACGGGCTTGGTTTCGATAATCTGATGAATTATTATGATTATGAGAAGTCTGAAGAAGAAAATAAAATGATTGCCTCTTTTCTGGAACAAACTAAAATGGACACATCAATTACAATGCCTTATATATTTAAAGGAAGTGAAATGCTGTTGAATAAATTCGTTAATGATTTTTATAAAGGGATTACTGTGACAGCACCAGGATTCTATGGCCCTCAAGGCAGAGAGCTTCGCTTGAAATCCAAAAGCAGAGCTTTAATCGATAATCTAACGCATTTTTCATTTAATGGATTCAGGATTACCAACTTTGAAATGGAATCATCTGCAATATTTGGGTTGGGTAAATTACTAGGTCACGAATGTATGAGCGTTAACGTTGTGGTTGCCAATAGAGTTGCTCAGCAATATTCAAAAGATAGTAATGCGGCTATAGAGCATATGATTGAAAAGGCTTTAGAGGTGGTCATATCTTAATTGTATGTGTTTCATATGTTTCAGAGGTTTCATGAGTTTCATTTAAAAATATTTCTTCAACCTCTTAAACTTTTGAAACATTTGAAACCTTTTTTATCCTTTGTAGCCATTCCAAAATTCCGTATTTTTATAAATCATCATTTTAAATATGATTACAAATATCCCTGATTTTACAATATCTCCAAGAATTGATCAAGTTGGTATAGAGGAGCGCGCTTCCAGATTTACAAAAAGAAGTATCAAAAATGAAACTAAAATCAATGGATTGAAGTTGGCGTTGAACATGATTGATTTGACTACTCTTGAAGGAAAAGATACTGATGGGAAAGTCAAGCAATTGTGTTATAAAGCAAAACACTTGCATGATGTCTATCCTGGTCTTCCCACAGTCGCAGCTGTCTGCGTTTACCCATCGATGGTAGGTGTTGCAAAAAAAGCTTTGGGTGATAGTGGTATTAAAGTGGCTTCTGTAGCCACAGCATTTCCAAGCGGACAATCAACAAGAGATATTAAATTAAGAGATACAAAGTATGCAATCAGTCAGGGTGCCGATGAAATTGATATGGTTATTTCAAGAGGGAAATTTCATCAGGGTGAGTACAATTTTGTGTTTGATGAAATAGCTGCAATTAAAGAAGCCTGTAGTGATGCAAGATTAAAAGTAATATTGGAAACAGGTGAATTAGGTAGTTACGATAAAGTGAGAAAAGCAAGCGATATCGCCATGTATGCCGGCGCCGATTTTATTAAAACATCTACCGGAAAAATTTCACCTGCTGCAACAATGCCTGTAACCTTGGTCATGCTAGAAGCCATCCGTGATTTTTATTATAAAACCGGCAAGAAAATTGCAATGAAACCTGCAGGAGGAATTTCAAAAGCAAAATTGGCATTGCACTATCTGGTAATGTTAAACGAAGTTTTGGGTGAAGAATGGATGAATAACGAATGGTTTCGTTTCGGAGCGAGCAGTTTGGCTAATGATATTTTAATGCAGTTGATGAAACAAAGAACTGGAGTGTATCAGTCTGCAGATTATTTTGCGAATGATTA
>JAIXWH010000022.1 GCA_027484165.1 Chitinophagaceae bacterium
CTAGCCCACCATTTAAATGGTGGGCTAGCAATAAATTATGGGAATTCAAATCATCATCTCCCAAACATCTTGTCCATCTCCTCTTTTTGAAAATTCATAAAAGTAGGCTTCCCATTTGGTGTAGTATTTGACGTTTCACAAGCAAACAAATCATTTATCAATCCCTGCATTTCTTTTTGTGTTAATGCAATGCCAGCTTTGATGGAATTTTGTAAAGCCATCGAACGAAGTAATTTTTCACGCTTGCTGAATTTCAAGTCGTTACTGAAGTGTTTGTATTGCTCTATAATTTTTTCGATGGCTCCTTTTTCTGAACCCATATTTACATCGGCAGGAGTTCCCTGAACCACAAAGGTGTTTTGTCCGAAAGGCTCTAATTGATATCCCAACTCTTTCATGTCTGGCAACAACTCCTGTAAGATCACAGCATCAGATGCTGACAATTCAATGGTTGCAGGGAATAAGCTCTGTTGTGTAGCAATCGGCTTTCCCGCCACTGCGTGAGTGTATCTTTCGTACAAAATTCTTTCGTGTGCATTTTGCTGATGCACCAATATAAATCCTGCTTCACGCTGAACAACAATATAAGTAAGATGCAGTTGCATCATGGGTTGTTCCGATTCATATTCTTTATGCAATGAAGGAAGCGTTGAAGTTGAAAGTGGAATATTAGGAGTTGAAGGTGTTTCGTAAAAATCTTTCCAATGCTTTAGGTCACTGTTGCGTTCAACAAAATGTGCCTGGTTTTTTTGTGTGAAGGTTTGATATAATGAGGATGAAGAGGTTGATGATTTTTGTTCTGAGCTCATCGGTTTAGATACCGCATCCAATCTTTGTATATTGGGATCCAATTCGAAATCTAACGTGGGCGTAATACTGAACTGAGCCAATGCATGTTTCACTGTTGCTTGTACAAAGGCATACACAATTTTATCGTCCTCAAATTTTATTTCCTGCTTGGTAGGGTGAACATTGATATCCAATTGAGCAGGATCCAAATCAATAAAGAGTGCATAGGCAGGAAAACTATCTTTAGGGATCATCTCCGAAAAAGCATTCATGATGGCATGATTCAGATAAGCACTTTTAATAAATCTGTTGTTCACAAAAATGTATTGATCGCCTCTGGTCTTTTTGGCTGTTTCGGGCTTACCCACAAAACCCATGATGTTCAAATAATCGGTTTGCTCCTGAACACTAACCAATTTTGCATTATAATTATTGCCTAAAATCTGTACGATTCGCTGTTTTAAACTTCCCTTTTCAAGATGAAAAACTTCCTGACCATTGGATTGAAGGGAGAAGAAAATGTCAGGAAAAGCCATCGCTACTCTGATGAATTCATCAACGATATGTCTTAATTCTGCTGTATTGCTCTTTAAAAAATTTCTTCTTGCAGGTACATTGAAAAATAAGTTCTTCATGGCGATGCTGGTGCCATTATTGGCAGCTACAGGCTCTTGTTTTACCACTTTACTGTTTTCTATTTCAATGTAAGTTCCGCTTGAATCTTCCTCCCTTTTGGTTTTTAACTCCACCTGTGCCACCGCTGCAATACTCGCTAAGGCCTCCCCTCTGAAACCCATCGTTTTTATCCTAAAAAGGTCATCGATACTTTTGATTTTAGAGGTAGCGTGCCTTTCAAATGCCATTCTGGCGTCGGTTTCGCTCATTCCTTTCCCATTGTCAATTACCTGTACGAGCGACTTCCCCGCATCGTTAATAATTAATTTTATTTCGTCGGCACCTGCATCTACAGCATTTTCCAACAATTCCTTTACGGCACTACCCGGCCTTTGAATCACTTCACCCGCAGCAATCTGATTCGCAATGTTATCCGGTAATAAATGAATGATATCTGTCAAAATCAATGTAATTTGTAGCGCAAAAATAACTAATCCTTTTCACTAATAACAGTTAAGCTATGATGAGGTTAACGGCCCTGCTTTTATGCGTTTTTTTTACCCTATCTGTTTTCGGACAGTCATTCTTAAATCCCAAGGCGCAAAAATGGGCCGACAGTGTTTACAATACATTCAATGAAGATGAAAGAATCGGTCAGATGATTGTAGCTCGCTTATCCTCAATGGATGTTAAAACCAGAAAAATCACTTTTTTAAATGAACAGGTTGCCAATTATATAAAAAAGTACAACATTGGCAGTTTGTGTGTATTTCAGGGTAGTCCGGTTTTACAAGCCGGATATTTAAATCAATTAAAAGCATTGGCAAAAACACCTTTATTAGTTTCTATTGATGGGGAATGGGGCGTTGCGATGCGCGTATTCGACAGCGTTATGCCTTTACCCAGACAGATGATGCTCGGAGCGGTGCAAGATCCGTCGATTATTTATCAATATGGAAAAGTGGTAGCAGAGCAATGCAAGCGTTTGGGTATTCAGATGAATTATGCTCCTGTTGTGGATGTCAATAACAATCCTAACAACCCTGTAATCAACGATAGAAGTTTTGGAGAGGATAAATACAAGGTTGCTTTGTTTGGAACACAATACATGAAAGGCATGCAGGACAATGGCGTGATGGCCTGTGCAAAACATTTTCCGGGACATGGTGATGTTGCTGTTGATTCACATCTTGATTTACCAGTCATCAATAAAACGATGGAACAAATGGATTCCACAGAACTCTTCCCTTTTAAATTCATTTTTAACGAAGGCATATCGAGTGTTATGATTGGTCACTTGTATATTCCTGCGATTGACGACAGATTGAATCGACCTACTTCACTTTCGAATAAAAACATTCAGGGCTTATTGAAAAGTCAAATTGGTTTTAATGGATTAGCCGTTACCGACGGGTTAGAAATGCAAGGGGTGAAAAAATTCTTTCCTGATGGAGAATCTTCCGTAGAAGCGATTATTGCAGGTAACGATTTGCTTTGCTTGCCTGATAGCATTCCAATGGTAGTGGAAAAATTGAAAGCAGCAATCAATGAAAACCGATTAAGCTGGGACGATGTGGAGCAGCATTGTAAAAGAATATTGATGGCTAAATACCAATATGTAGTTAATGCAAACGACTCCATCAATTTCAATAATTTAACCAAAGACTTGAATAAGGATGTCCCTTCGATGAGAAGACTCATTGCAGAAAATGCCATCACGCTATTGGCTAATAATGATGCTGACTTCTTTCATCTTAATCAAATTAAAAAAAGTAAAATCGCTTATGTTGCAGTAGGCATCAACAAAGACAACACTTTAACCAGAAGATTAAAAAGAGATTACAATACAGATGTTTACTACTTCGACTTCACGAAAAAAGATTCCGCTTCTACTCCTCTGCTAATCACACAACTTACCAAAAACTACGATAAAATCATTTTCGGGATTCATCAAATCAACAGAGCGCCGGCTAACAATTTCAATATCAGTGCTGATGCATTGGCTTTGATAGATTCAGTTCAACAATTAAAATCATGTTTAATCTTATTATTTGGAAATGCTTACGCTTCGAAAAACTGGTGTAATGCAAAAAACCTTGTTGTATGTTATGAAGATGACAGTATTGTTCAAAACACCGCTTTGGATTTTTTAGAGGCTAAATTGAAATTCAAAGGAACCTTACCCGTAAGCGTATGCGAAAACTATAAATATGGTTATGGAATAACAGTAAGCGAACCTTTACTTTCATCAGCCACTCCAAAAGAAGTGCATCTTGATGCCTTCAAACTGAATAAAATTGATTCTATTGTAAATGATGGTATCGCCAGAAAAGCAATGCCGGGCTGCATGGTACTGATTGCCAAGGATGGAAAAATCGTAAGTGAAAAAGCCTATGGTTACTACACTTACGAAAATAAGGAAGCAGTAAACCCAGCTTCTGTTTATGACCTCGCTTCTCTAACTAAAATTTTATCTACCACATTAGCGATGATGAAACTTTACGATGAACATAAAATCGATTTGAAGAAAAGTTTAAGTTTCTATCTGCCACAATTAAAAGGATCGAACAAAGAAAAGATTATCTTAAAAGATTTGTTGATGCATCAGGCTGGGTTAAAGCCTTTCATTCCTTATTATAAAGAAACCTTGGACACACAGCTTTGTGTGTTGAAGAAATTTTATTCCAATTGTTCAAATGATTCATTTGGGATTCCTATTGCCAATCATTTGTTTTTACGTAATGATTGTAAAGACAGTTTCTATCGTTGTGTGTTGACAAGCCCTGTAGAAAAAAATCCGAAATATGTATACAGCGACAATGACTTTATTTTATTGACTCAATTATTGGAAAAGCTAACTGGCCAAACTTTAGATAAATATGTTGATGCTAATTTTTATACACCCTTACAATTAAAATCTATTGGTTATCGTCCTTTAAACAGCATCACTTTTGATAAAATCGTGCCTTCCACCAAAGAAGTGGGATTCAGAAATCAGGAGTTGAGAGGCTATGTTCATGATCAGGGAGCTGCGATATTAGGAGGAGTATCAGGACATGCAGGTTTGTTCAGCAATGCCTCAGACATTGCAGTGATTATGCAATTGCTTTTAAATAAGGGCGAATGGAAGGGCAAAAGATATTTCAAAAAAGGAACAGTGAAATTGTTCACTTCTTATCAAAGTAAAAAAAGCAGAAGAGGTTTAGGTTTTGATAAACCAGAAAGAGATAATCCGAAAAGAAATGACCCTTACCCTTCACTTTCTGCATCTCCTGAAACCTATGGGCATACTGGATTTACCGGCACATGCACCTGGGCAGACCCTAAAAGCAATTTGATTCTTATTTTCTTAAGCAACAGAATTTATCCAGAAGATAACGGCGTGTTCAAATCATTAAATATCAGACCTAAAATTTTAGAAACTATTTATCAAGCGATAGAAAAATAAAGTTGCCTTGATCAAATTTGATTTATTTTGTAAAGTATTTAAACTCGGCGTATGTCTTATCCATATCAAATCAGGTCATTCGAGGAATACCAAGTTGCTTATAAAAAAAGTGTTGAGAATCCGGAGTCGTTTTGGGAAGAGATCGCATCAAATTTTAAATGGCATAAAAAATGGGATGCTGTATTAAACTGGAATTTTAATGAGCCGAAAGTAGAATGGTTTAAAGGTGGGCAACTCAACATCACCGAAAACTGTTTAGACAGATGGGTGGAAATACAACCGAATGCTCCAGCTATTATATGGGAAGCCAACAATCCAGATGAAAAAGACAGAACCTTAACTTATAAAGAATTACATCAACAAGTTGGGCAATTCGCCAATGTGTTGAAAAATAACGGAGCTCGTAAAGGCGACAGAATCTGCATTTACATGCCGATGGTTCCTGAGTTGGCGATTGCTGTTTTGGCCTGTGCCAGAATTGGAGCTATACATTCTGTAGTTTTTGGAGGCTTTTCTGCACAAAGTGTTTCGGATAGAATTCAGGATGCTCAATGCAATATTGTAATTACTGCTGATGGGGCTTTTCGTGGCAACAAAACTATTCCCTTAAAATCGGTAATAGATGAGGCCTTAATCACCTGTCCTTCAATTCAAAAAGTAATTGTACTTTCTCGCACAGGCATTGCCGTAAGTATGATGAACGAAAGAGATACGTGGTGGGAAGATGAAATGAAAAAAGTTGCAGATGCTCCTTTATGTCCTGCGGAGATTATGGATGCAGAAGACATGTTGTTTATTCTTTACACTTCTGGAAGTACAGGAAAGCCAAAAGGAGTTGTACATACTTGCGGAGGTTATATGGTTTGGACCAACTATACTTTTGTAAATGTGTTTCAATATCAAAGCGGACAAGTTCATTTTTGTACCGCAGATATCGGCTGGGTTACAGGACATAGTTATATTATTTACGGACCATTAAGCGCAGGCGCTACCACTCTGATGTTTGAAGGAATTCCTACCTGGCCAAATGCCGGAAGATTTTGGGATATTATTGAAAAGCACAAAGTTGAAATTCTATACACTGCTCCTACAGCCATCAGAAGTTTAATGGCATTTGGGAAAGATCCAATTGAAGGGAAGGATTTATCTACTTTAAAAGTTTTAGGTACCGTTGGAGAGCCCATCAATGAAGAGGCCTGGCATTGGTACGATGATAATATAGGTAAAAATAATAGTCCGATTGTGGACACTTGGTGGCAAACCGAAACTGGTGGGGTTTTGATTTCAAATTTAGCGGGAGTTACAAAAGCAAAACCTTCTTTTGCAACACTACCCTTGCCTGGAGTTCAACCTGTTTTAGTTGATGAAAATGGAAATGAAGTTTCAGGAAATAATGTATCCGGCAATCTTTGCATCAAGTTCCCATGGCCGGGTATGTTGCGTTCTACTTATGGTGATCATGAAAGATGCAGAACCACTTATTTCAGTACTTACAAAAATTTATACTTTACCGGAGATGGTTGTTTGAGAGATTCAGATGGAGATTACAGAATCACAGGAAGAGTGGATGATGTTTTGAATGTAAGTGGACATCGTATCGGAACTGCAGAAGTAGAAAATGCGATCAACATGCATTCCGGTGTAGTGGAAAGTGCGGTTGTAGGTTATCATCACGACATTAAAGGCCAAGGCATATATGCTTATGTTATTCTAAACAGCATGCATACCGACGAAGCCCATATGCGACAGGATATTTCTCAAACCGTTGCTAAAGTGATTGGAGCTATCGCTAAACCTGATAAAATTCAATTTGTAAGTGGCTTGCCTAAAACCAGAAGCGGTAAAATTATGAGGAGAATTTTAAGAAAAATTGCAGAAGGAGAAACTTCTAATTTGGGAGATACCACTACCCTTTTGGATCCGTTAATTGTTGAAGAAATTAAAAACAATAAGTTGTAATGAGCAATGTTGCACCTGGAGATATTTCCATAAATGATTACAATTATCATTTGCCTGACGAAAAGATTGCGTTATTCCCTTTGAAAGACAGAGATCAATCTAAATTATTGATTTATAAAAAAAGAGAAATTAGCGATAACATCTTTTCAAACATAACCGACTATCTTCCTGAAAAAAGTTTGCTCGTATTCAACAACAGCAAAGTAATCAATGCCCGTATTCGTTTTCAAAAAAGCACCGGAAGTACAATTGAAATATTTTGTTTAGAGCCTGCAGAATCCATCAGCGAATACAGCATCGTAATGAATCAAAAGCAAAGTGTAACCTGGAAATGCTTTGTGGGTGGCGCTTCCAAATGGAAAGAGGAATACCTTGAAAAGGAAATCAAAATTGGTGAAACAGCAATTTTATTAAAAGCAAGAATCAAAGAAAAATTAGCAGAGGCCTACAATATTGAGCTTTCCTGGCAACCTGAACAATTCTCTTTTGCTGAAATCATTGAAGCGGCAGGCGACATTCCACTACCGCCATACATTAAACGCTCCACGGAAAGTACCGATAGCAATCGCTACCAAACCATTTATGGAGTTCATGATGGTTCTGTGGCAGCTCCAACTGCTGGACTGCATTTTTCTGATGCGGTCTTTCAAAAATTAGGAGCAGCGCAAATCAAAAAGAGTTTTGTCACACTGCATGTCGGAGCAGGGACTTTTAAACCGGTAAAAGCTACAACAATGAAGGAGCATGAAATGCATGCAGAATGGATTGATGTTGATATACCAACCATAAACAATTTACTAGACAACGACTTTGTTATTGCTGTTGGAACCACTTCATTAAGAACAATTGAGACCCTTTACTGGTTGGGAGTTAAGACATTATTAAATCCTGATTTAGATAAGCTTGAATTAAACCAATGGGATATTTACGAAGAAGGACTTATTGAAAAAAACATTTCTAAAGAAAACGCGCTTCAAAGATTGCTAGATTGGCTTAACAAAAAAAAGATGCAGCGAGTTTTCACACAAACACAACTCCTAATTACTCCTGGATATCAATTTAAAGTTGCAAAAGCAATCGTTACTAATTTTCATCAGCCACAATCTACCTTATTACTATTAGTAGCAGCTGCAATCGGCGAAGATTGGAAAAAATGTTATCAGTATGCTTTGGAAAATGATTTCAGATTCTTGAGTTATGGAGATGCCAATCTGTTGTTTATTGCTGAATAGTTACTTCTGTACCTTGAGGTATGTAACTGTATAAGTCTTGCATTTCTGAATATTTCAAAGAGATACATCCATCTGTCCAATTGTAAAAATTATCTACAGTCCATTCTTCCTGAGGCCTTGTGCCGTGAATTGCAATACCATTGCCTATTTTAGCATGAGCTGGCACCAACCCTTTTGCTTTTCGTTCTTTGAATTTTCTTACTGATTCCTCATTAGGATAATCCAACAGTAATTCCATCCCCCATTTAGGATGTATCTTTTTCAAAATAATTTTAAATTTTCCATTCGGCGTTCGCTTATCCCCTTCTCTCATTTTATCTGTGGTGTCTTTACTTCCAAAAACAACTGGGTAAGTGGCAAACCATCCATCCTGATCATAAACTTTCAATTCAAAATCACTTTTGTCAATGACAATATAATAGAAACTGTCTGTTGCTAGCAACTTAAATTTGTTCGGATGGAGGTGAGTTTTGTTAGAAAATGATATTGAGACAAAAGCGATTACAAGTAGGGCGCTTAAAAAGAGGAGGAGTTTATAAGAGTTAGGTGTCCGATTCATATATCAGTTAAAGAAAAAGTAGTACTGTTTAAAAAGATTGGACAAAATTAAGCATAGTGTTGTTAGATTTGTAGAATTAGAAAATAAAAACCGTCATGAACTCAAAATTTACAACAAGAATAACAAAAGAGCTGGATGAAATTTCCAATGCAGGTTTATTTAAAAATGAAAGAATCATCACAAGTGAACAAGGCGCTGAAATAACCGTTAATGGTAAACAAGTTTTGAATTTTTGTGCTAATAATTATCTTGGTCTTTCTTCTCATCCAAAAGTTATTGAAGCCGCAAAAAAATATGTGGATTACCGAGGATATGGATTGAGTAGTGTGAGATTCATCTGCGGAACTCAGGATATTCATAAAGAATTAGAAGCTTCGATAGCCAAATTTTTAGGTACAGAAGATTCCATTTTATATGCTGCTGCTTTTGATGCAAACGGCGGAGTGTTTGAACCCTTGTTTAATGAAGAAGATGCCATCATCAGTGATGCGTTGAATCACGCTTCTATAATTGATGGCGTTAGATTATGTAAAGCGCAGCGCTATCGTTATGAGCATAACAACATGAAGGACCTCGAGGAAAAATTAAAAGAAAGCGCACACTTAAGAAGCAGAATCATTGTTACCGATGGTACATTCAGTATGGACGGCACCATCGCTCAATTAGATGTTATCTGTGATTTGGCAGATCAATACGATGCTATTGTGATGATTGATGAATGCCACTCTTCGGGCTTTATAGGAAAAACAGGACGCGGCACTCATGAATACAGAAATGTGATGGGAAGAGTAGATATCATTACCGGAACATTAGGAAAAGCCTTGGGTGGAGCGAGCGGTGGATTCACATCTGGTAAAAAAGAAATCATTGAAATGCTAAGACAAAGAAGTCGCCCCTACTTGTTTAGCAATACCCTTGCTCCAAGTATTGTAGGTGCTTCAATTGCAGTACTCAACATGTTAAGCGAAACCACCGACTTAAGAGACAAACTGGAATTCAACACTACTTATTTTAGAACCCAAATGACAGAAGCAGGATTTGATATCAAGCCTGGAGACCATCCCATTGTTCCAATAATGCTTTATGATGCAGTACTTGCTCAACAATTCGCGGCTCAATTGTTGGAAGAAGGTATTTATGTTATTGGATTTTTCTTTCCAGTTGTAGCAAAAGGACAAGCAAGAATCAGAGTGCAGTTAAGTGCTGCTCATGAAAAAGAACATCTCGATAAAGCAATAGCTGCATTTACAAAAATTGGGAAAAAATTGGGAGTTATTTAATGCCCCAACATTTAGTTTTACACACTTTAATAATTAAACATCTACGTTATGAAAAAAATCATCATTTTTTCGCTTTGTGTTATCGGAATAAGTAATTTATGTTTTGCGCAAACCAAATCCTTTATAGACCAACCTTACATTGAAGTAAACGGAAGTGCCGACAGTTTGGTTACTCCCAATGAAATTTTTATAAAGATTATTATTTCAGAAAAAGATACCAGGGACCGTGTTTCAGTTGAGGAGCAGGAAGCCAAAATGATAAATGCGTTAAAGAACTTAAACATCAATGTAGAAAAAGATTTAACCAACAGCGATATGATGAGCAATTATAAATTTCATCTATTGAAACAAAAAGATGTCATCAAAACTAAGGAGTACATACTCAAAGTAAAAGATGCAAATACTTTGAACAAAGTATTTATCAAACTGGAAGATTTAGGCATTTCAAACACATCAATCGATAGGGTGAATCACACTGATTTGGAAAACATCAAAAATGAATGCAGGTCAAAGGCTATTGAAAATGCTCGTAAAAAAGCGATTGCGCTAACCAAACCAATTGCCCAAACCATCGGTAACGCGATACTAATTACCGACAACGAAGCCAACTACGTAATGCCTTATGCAGCAAGAGGTGTAATGGTAATGATGAATAAAGCCGAAGATGTTCAGGAAAGCAATATTCAATTCGAAAAAATAAAGGTTGAGGCCAGCGTTGGTGCGAAGTTTATTTTAAAATAAATCAAAACCAATTCGTGAGTTCAATGTAACTTCGCGTATCCTTAAAATATGTCGAATTCATCTGATTTATTTATTGAAAAAAGTGCCTCGAAAGCAAGTGATTTAGAGCACAGAAAAAAAATCAATTTTAATATTGGAAGATACAATGCTGCCGTACCTCAGGGTAAACAGCAATTCGAACATTTGCATTTGGCAAGAGAGCGAGCGAAAAACATCAAGTGGAAAGCGATTGAAAATCTCGATCAGCATCTTGAAGAATTTGAAACACAATTCACCAAAAGAGGTGGCAAAGTAATCTGGGCAGAAAATAGTGCGCAAGCCATTGAAGAAATTCTGGCTATTTGCAGAGAGAAGAATTGCAAAACTCTAGTGAAAAGCAAGAGCATGGTAACAGAGGAAATTCATCTCAACCATGCATTGGAAATCAACCAGATTGAAAGTATCGAAACGGATTTAGGAGAATACATTCAACAACTAGACGGAGAAGCTCCTTATCATATTGTAACTCCTGCGATGCATAAAAGCAAGGAAGATGTAGCTAAACTTTTTGCAGAAAAGTTAGGCACTGATCCCAATTTAACTCCTGAAGAATTAACTCTCGTTGCAAGAAATATTTTACGAAAAAAATATGTTGAGGCTGAAGTTGGTGTTACCGGTGCTAATTTTATCATCAGCGATATCGGTGGAATTGCCATCACTGAAAATGAGGGAAATGGAAGATTAAGTTGCTCCTTTCCAAAAACACATATCGCAATTGTAGGAATAGAAAAGGTCATCCCTTCGATAAATGACCTTGCGCTCTTTTGGCCATTATTGAGCACATTTGGAACAGGACAACAAGTTACAGTATACAACACCATTGTAAGCGGTCCACGTCAACCCAATGAAACTGACGGACCAGAAGACATGTACGTGATATTACTCGATAACAATCGTACAGAGATTTTGAAAAATCCCAAGCAGAGAGAAAGCTTGTATTGCATCAGATGTGGTGCTTGTTTGAATGCTTGTCCGGTTTACAAAAATATTGGTGGGCATACATATGGCGCCACTTACAGCGGACCCATCGGAAGCGTTATCACCCCTCACTTGCAGGGAATGGAGGAATTCAAGCATTTAAGTAATGCATCTTCTTTGTGCGGAAATTGCACAGAAGTATGTGCTGTAAAAATCAATCTTCACGAATTGCTGCTCGAAAACAGAAGCGAAGCAGTTGAAGATGGTTTAGCTCCTCTCTCAGAAAAAATGGCATGGAAAGCATGGCGTATAGCCAGTATGTACAGGCCACTCATGAATACTGCGAGTGGGAAGATGAAAAATAAAATAGTGAACAAAATGTTTGCCTCCTGGACTCACTCAAGAGGCGATTTAAACTTCAGCGATAAAACATTTAATCAGCTCTGGAAAGAACGACATAAAAAATAAAGTCGTATTTTAGAACTTAACTAACTGCCAGACTATCCGATAAATGATTTTAATTTATACAGAACATATTTCTGAGAGATTAAGTTATACTTGTCATTTCATCCTGAAAGAACAACTGGGTTTAGATTTTACCATCACCAACAATATTGATGATTTAAAATCAAAAGATAGTATTGTTGTTAACTACAGCAAAAAAATCATTTCGAATTCCAATATTAACATTCAGCCACAAGGTTTATTATTTGAAGAGGACATAAAGCCTCAAGATGTTTCATGCGAATTAAAAGAGGGAGTAATATCATTTTTCAAAACGAAAAAGGATGACTTTGGATTTGATGTATTTGCTGCGGTCTTTTATTTGATATCAAGATATGAAGAGTATCTTCCTCACGAATTAGATGAGTATGGCAGATATGATTATAAGAACTCTTTAGCGTATAAAAATAATTTTATTGATAAGCCTGTTATTAGTATTTGGATTCAATGGCTTGGAAATAAAATTAAAGAGGTCAATCCTAATCTAACTTTTTATATTCCTCCTTTTAAAACTATTGTTTCGTATGATATTGATATGGCATGGTCATACAAAAACAAGGGAATATTAAGAAATTTTGGAGGATTTATTTCGAAGCCGAGTTTACTCCGATTAAAAGTGTTGTTGGGAATAAATGTTGACCCTTTTGATTCTTTTGATTTTTTAGATAGCATCCATACAACAGATAAATTTGATACGATTTACTTTTTTTTGGTTGCAAAAAGATTAAGCAAGTATGATAAAAATATTTCGCCTAATAAAAAGGCTATGAAAAACCTGATCAAAAAGATTTCAGCGAAATACAATATCGGCTTGCATCCATCATGGAACAGCAACAAAAACAAACACCTCCTTCTAAAAGAAAAAAAGAAACTGGAAAGTATTGCAAATAAAAACATCATCAACTCGAGACAGCATTACATCAAAATTAATTTGCCAGATACCTACAGAAACTTACTAGAATGTGGAATTCACAATGATTTCAGCATGGGCTATGGTAGTATTAACGGGTTCAGGGCTTCTGCAGCAAGCAGTTTCTTTTGGTTTGATTTGAAAGAAAATAAAACCACTTCGCTTCGAGTATATCCTTTCTGTTTCATGGATGCTACAAGTCACTATTCGCTTCATCAATCTGCTAAAGAGGGACTGAAAGAGCTTTTATATTATCAGAAAGTATGTGAAAAGGTAAATGGAATTTTCATCCCCATCTTTCACAACAATATTATTGGAGCTGAAAATGAATTTATGGGATGGAAAGAAGCGTTTACAAAATTCATCAAACAACTTTAATTCAAATCATTAACAAAGGCTCCTTTTTCTGACGTTACGTGACATGGAATATTCAAGCTGTCACACTCCTTCTTCCATTTTTGAATTCTCCATTTTTTGTTTGAAGCATCAATCACAATTTGTTGAGGCGTTATACTTTTGATCAAATAAGAAATACTGATTTTTGGATTTTTTGAAATCAATAAAATACCCACTTTTATTTTTTGGGGCAAGCAATTAAAGATGTAAGATGAATCGACTATTATTATACTTGTATTGAGATAATGAAGGACTGGTTTTAAAAACACTATTCCATTCGAATCTAATGACTCATTTTTGATGTAATAATATTGATGTGTATTCTTAAATACCTGTGGAGAATCACCAACAAAAAAGTAATGACACCCATTTAAAAATTCAATCGCCTGATGGTGTGGACTGTTATAAATGATTATTTTTTGTTGATGCTTATTTTGATATTTCGCATAAGCTTGTGCTGAAGAAAAGATCGTAATCAATGCCATACAGACTTTTAAATATTTTTTTTGCCTGCCAAAAACTAACACTGCTGTTGTAATAATTAACACATATAGAATTAACGTTGTCATTGCATCTGCATAGATATTTTTAATTGACGAATAATTCAGGTCGTCTATTTTAGTAATTATTAGATTGAGAAACTGAATTGACTTATCAATTACATATGCAAATCCATGATTTACATAAGCAATTTTATGAAAGGTAATCAGTCCGATTTCTGAAAAAAGAATAAAAGTAGAGAGTGGAACTGCTATCATGTTGGTGAGTAAAAAGAGAACCGGGAATTGATGAAAATAAAAAACACAAATAGGGAAGGTCATGGTTTGTGCAGCAATGGTTATCGAAGCCATTTCATTTAATTTTCTGTATAAATAATTTTGAGGAGTGAATAAATTTTGAATCGGCTTTTGAAATCTTATAATTCCGATAATTGCGAGATAGCTTAACTGAAATCCTACATCAAAAATAAAATAAGGGTTATAGCAAAGTAATATAAATGCAGATGCAGCCAATGAATTATAAATGGAAGACTTTTTCTGTATCATGTTCCCAAAAAGTATACAAGTAAACATGACTGCACTTCTCAATACCGATGCTGAAGCTCCGGTGATTAATGAAAACAACCATAGGCAAATAATAACAACTATACTTTTGATCGATTTCTGTTTTTTTACAAAGGGCACCCTATCAAACAACCAAAGCAACACAAAATAAATGAGACCCAAATGCAGGCCACTTATAGCGATAATATGAACCACACCAGTATTACTGTAAGATTGTACCAACTCTTTATCGAGATTGTTTTTGTAACCAATCAGCAAGGCTTCTGCAATACCTCTGATTTTTTTGTCGGAAAAATGATTGCCTAACACTTCCGATACATTCGCTCTCAAATAAAACACAAGGCTCATTACAACGGATTTGTCGTTTTTATCGAGGATGATATAATCGGCATCCTTTAGATAGAGTTGATGATAAATCTGCTGAAAAGACTGGTATTTCGCATTATCAAAATCGCCAGGATTTTTTATGCTGACAATGGGTTGGGGTATTTTTTGTGTTAGTAGGATACTGCCATATCGGAGAGAATCGGTCTTTTTTGACTTTTCCAAATAAAGCATCAACTTACCCTTTACTTTTAAATGATGTGAAACGATTTGAATTTGCTGAACCTTTGCTATCGTCTTCATCGACTTCGGTTTTTCTTGCAATGGTTCTTGTACGACTAATTGTAAAGTCATGTTATCAGAAAAATGATTGCCATACCAATTTCTATTATTCCTCA
>JAIXWH010000099.1 GCA_027484165.1 Chitinophagaceae bacterium
GTTTCATCAGAAGATTTTTTCTTCTTGTCTGATTTGTTACTTAAAGGCTGACTTAATTTAGATCCATCACGGTAAAGCGCACACGCTTTTAATCCCAACTCCCAGCTTAAGCGGTAAGAGTCTGCAATTTCTTCTATAGTAGCTTCATTTGGAAGGTTGATGGTTTTGCTGATTGCACCACTCAAGAAAGGTTGAGCAGCAGCCATCATACGGATATGTCCGTGAGCATGGATATAACGTTGTCCGGTTTGTCCGCATTTGTTAGCGCAATCAAACACAGATAAATGCTCATCTTTTAAGTGTGGAGCACCTTCTACTGTCATGGTTCCACATACATAAATGTTAGCTGCTTCAATTTCTTCATCACTGAATCCTAAAGCTTCCAACAAACTCCAGCTGAAGTCGTTGTATTCATTTGGAGTAAATCCAAGACGTTGTAAACATGATTCTCCTAGGGTAAACACATTAAACACGAACCCGATTTCAAAAGCACTTCCCATTGCTGCATTTAACTTTTCAATCTCTGCAGGAAGGAATCCTTTTGCTGCTAATGTTTCTTCATTGATATAAGGAGCACCTTTTAGAGTAGCGTGTCCTTTTGCATAGTTTACAATGTTTTCAATTTCTTTTTCCGAATACTTTAAGTTTCTTAAAGCCTGAGGAACACTTTGGTTAATGATTTTGAAATAACCACCACCACTTAATTTTTTAAATTTCACTAAAGCGAAATCAGGCTCAACACCTGTTGTATCACAATCCATCACTAAACCAATTGTTCCTGTTGGAGCAATTACAGTAGTTTGTGCATTGCGATAGCCATTTTTTTCTCCTAATTGTACTGCTTCATCCCAAGCTTTGGTAGCAGCTTTCAGTAAATAATCAGGACAATATTTAGCATTGATTCCATGAGGTTTGATTTCCAATCCATCATAAGCATCCATAGCATCATAAGCAGCAGCGCGGTGATTGCGCATTACTTTCATCATGTGCTTCTTGTTCTCTTTGTATCTGTCAAACGCACCAAGGAATCCAGCCATTTCTGCTGATGTTTTGTATGCAACGCCAGTCATGATAGCTGTGATAGCACCAGCAATGCCTCTTGCTTGTTCACTGTCATAAGCAATACCGCTTACCATTAACATACTTCCAAGGTTAGCATAACCTAAACCTAAAGTTCTGTAATCATAACTCAATTGTGCTACTTCTTGTGAAGGGAATTGAGCCATTAACACAGATATTTCTAGAACTACTGTCCATAAACGGCAAGTGTGTTCAAAACCTTGTACATCAAACTGATTGTTGCTTTCATCAAAGAAACGACGAAGGTTAACGCTGGCTAGGTTACAAGCAGTGTTGTCTAAGAACATGTATTCACTGCAAGGGTTTGAAGCTCTGATAGGGCCTCCTTCAGGACAAGTGTGCCATTCGTTGATGGTTGTATCATATTGAGTTCCAGGATCAGCACAACGCCAAGCAGCATAATTGATTTGATCCCAAAGGTCTTTTGCCTTTACAGATCTCATTGTACTACCATCGCTTCTTGCTTTCAAATCCCAGTCGCCATTTTCATCCAATGTTTTAAAGAAAGAATTAGGGATACGAACAGAGTTGTTGCTGTTTTGACCGCTTACAGTACGATAAGCTTCTCCTTCGTAATCGCTTGAATATCCTGCAGCTATTAGTGCCGCAACTTTATCTTCTTCTTTTAATTTCCAGTTAACGAACTCTATAATTTCAGGGTGATCTAAATCCAAGCAAACCATTTTAGCTGCACGACGAGTTGTTCCACCACTTTTGATAGCTCCCGCTGCGCGGTCACCTATCTTTAGGAAGCTCATCAATCCGCTTGAAGTACCACCACCGCTCAATTTCTCTCCATCTCCACGAATGCTGCTGAAGTTAGTTCCAACACCACTGCCATATTTGAAGATTCTTGCTTCTCTAACCCACAAATCCATGATGCCACCCTCATTTACTAAATCATCATCTACACTCAAGATGAAACATGCGTGTGGTTGAGGACGTTCGTATGCTGAAGTTGATTTTTTTAATTGACCATCTTTTGCGTCTACATAGTAGTGACCCTGAGGTTTACCGGTAATGCCATAAACTTCGTGTAAACCGGTATTAAACCATTGAGGACTGTTCGGAACGCATGCCTGATTTAAAATACTATATACCAACTCATCGTAAAAAATCTGAGCATCTTCCTTAGTGGCAAAATAATCATAACGCTCGCCCCAAACTCTCCAACAATGAGCCATACGGTGAGCTACTTGCTTAGCACTCTTTTCTCTTCCCAAACTGCCATCGCCTTGAGGTACTCCTGCTTTTCTAAAATACTTCTGTGCGATGATGTCAGTAGCAATCTGACTCCACTGTTTTGGAACTTCAACATCATCCATTTGGAAAACAACCTCGCCACTTGGGTTTTTAATAACTGAAGTACGATAATCGTAGTCAAACATATCATATGGACTCACACCCTCTTTGGTGAATTGGCGCTCGAAACGAAGCGCTGACGTGGCTTGTTGTTTTTTTGCTGGCATAATTAATTAATATTTTGTTGGTTAGTAAGTTTAATTCCTCAATTAATGGGGTTAACGAAAGTATTGGAACCTACCCACAATTTCGCAACAGAAATATCAACACGATGTGGACAAAATTTGTGAACAATTTCACAATACATATTGCTATTGATTTCTATGAGTTTTGCACTTTTTGTGGAAAGAATATTTTTTTTTCTGAAACAAAATAGTTGTAATAAATGAAGGGAAATGATGTTCAACATCATAATAAAAACTAAGTTTGAACATCGATAAAAGTTTAGTGATTTTATGAGGGTTTTAATTCAAAGAGTAAAACAAGCAAGTGTAACTATCAACAATCAATTGAAATCTAAAATTGAAAATGGATTACTGGTTTTTGTTGGGGTAGAAGACGAGGATCAATCTGATGATGTAAAATGGTTGAGTAATAAGATTGTAAACCTCAGAATTTTTGATGACAATAATAAAATTCCAAACTTATCTGTAAAAGAAACCAATGGTGATATCTTACTGGTGAGTCAGTTTACTTTACATGCACTAACGAAAAAGGGTAATCGCCCTAGTTATATCAAAGCAAGCAAGCCCGAAAAAGCAATACCGCTTTATGAGCAATTGATTCAACAATTGGAAAGAGATCTTGAAAAAAATATTTACACAGGAACTTTTGGCGCAGATATGAAAGTAGAATTATTAAATGATGGTCCTGTTACCATTTGGATTGACAGTAAAAATAAAGAATAGAAAAAATTATATCACATGAATGAACTTACAATTTCACAAGCACAGCAAAGAGTAGACGAGTGGATCAAAACCATTGGAGTAAAATACTTTAGCGAACTAACCAATCTGGGAATACTCATGGAAGAAGTGGGTGAGCTTAGCAGATTGATGGTTAGAAAATATGGAGAGCAATCTTTTAAAGAATCAGATAAAGGAAAAGAATTGGCAGATGAGATGGCTGATGTATTATGGGTGTTGATTTGTTTGGCCAACCAAACAGGAGTAAACCTCGGAGAAGCATTGGAGCAAAATTTTCAGAAGAAAACCACCAGAGATGCTAGCAGACATCAGAACAATGAAAAACTAAAGTCTTAATATCATTACAACTCCAAACATCACCTAACTTGCGATAAAATCATACTAATGCAAAAAATCATTTTTTACTTTTTGTTTTTTACTTTTTACTTTAATTCAATTTATGCTCAACAAAATAATGGTCTCATCAGTGGACCCTGGGCAGGTAATGTGGACTTAAGAACTGCAGTGATTTGGCTTGAAGTATCTCCATCTGTAAAAAAAGTTAGTGTTAGTTATTATCCAAAATCAGACTTGAAAAATATTCAAAAGGTTACATTTAAAGGAGAATTGGGAAAACCATTCAACCCTGTGAAATTAGAATTGAATGGTTTGGAAGTTGGAACAACTTATCAATATGATATCAATTTAGATGGTAAAAAAATAGCATTACCGTTTTCAACTCAGTTCACCACCAAAGATTTGTGGCAATATAGAAAGCCAGTACCAGATTTTAGTTTTCTTACGGGCAGCTGCGCTTATTTTAATGAACCAAAATACGACCGACCCGGAAAGCCCTATGGTGGCGACTCTTCTATTTTTGAAACCATGGCTAAAACTCCTGCGGATTTTCATGTTTGGCTAGGCGACAACTGGTATTCCAGAGAGGTAGACTATAACTCGGCTTGGGGATTGAATTACAGGGCATCTCACGACAGATCCCATCAGGTTTTACAGGAGTTCATGGCTAAGATGCCACAATATGCCATTTGGGATGATCATGATTATGGTCCCAATGATGCAGGCAAAAGCTATATTTTTAAAAATGAAAGCAGAGCTATTTTTAAAAATTACTGGCTCAATCCAAGTTATGGCGAGGATGACAAAGGCATCTATACTAAAGTGAGTTATGGTGATGTGGATTTGTTTTTAACTGATGATCGTTTTTTTAGGTCAGAAGATGAAATTCCTGATTCTATAAATGGGCAACCCAATACTAACAAAGACTTTTTTGGTAAAGAACAAATGGAATGGCTTCAAAACTCTCTATTGTACAGCAAAGCAACATTCAAGATTATTGTTACCGGAAGTCAGGTGTTGAACACTTTCAATAAATATGAGTGCATGCAACATTATCCATACGAATACAATATGTTGCTTAACTTTTTAAGTGAACAAAAAATTAAAGGAGTGCTATTTTTAACAGGAGATAGACATCACAGTGAAGTCATAAAAATGTCTCGCCCCAATCAATATCCATTATACGATATTACCGTATCCCCTTATACCTCAGGGGTTAGCAAAGTAGCTAAAAGTCCTGAGGAAAATAACCCTTTAAGAGAACCTAATACATTAGTTGAAGTACAAAATTTTGCAAAATTTTCATTTGCTGGAAAAAAAGGGGAGAGAATACTGAAAGTTGAATTTATAGGTTTAAAAGGGGATAAATTAGGAGAGTTTAGTGTTGATGAAAAAAGTTTAAAATAAATCGCATGACAACAAATTATTTCGAGTATAACAAAGCCAAAGTAATTCAGGCATTACGTTATCATTTCATCAGCAGAAAAGAAATTAAAATCATGATGATTTTGGTAAATGTTTTTGCATTGTTATCCGCCTCTCTATTTTTCATGAAAAAAATTACTCCTGTTGCTTTTTTATTGAGTTCTTTTTTGTGGTTTTTAATGATGATTTTATTCTGGTTTTTATTGCCAAGAATCATTTACAGAAAATCTCCATCGTTTAAAGAAAAATATAGAATCAAAATTGATGACAATGCGCTTACTGTAGAAAGTGAAAGAGGATCGAGAAGTTTTAATTGGCAGGATTTTTTTTCATGGATGGAAAGTCCACATTTTTTTCATGTTTATTTTAATGCAACTAGTTTCTTTTTGATACCTAAAGAAGCTTTTGAGGAAGATTTTGAGCATGATGCAAGAAATTATTTCAAAGAAAAAATTAAAAAATAAACTTTTAAATTTAATTGAAGTCTGATCGCTTCAAATTACAAAAAATGAAAAATCTAACATTCATCATCATTTTTGTTTCATTATTTATTTTTTCTTGTAAGAAAGCTGAAAATACAAATACAGCTCCCCAACCACAGCCAGTAAATGATGTTATGTATTTTCCACCAACAAGCTCATCTGTTTGGGACTCTACATCTCCAGCTTCTCTAAACTGGAATATAACAGAGCTCAATAATTTGTACCCTTACTTACAAAGCAAAAACACTAAGGCTTTTATCATTTTAAAAAACGGAAAAATTGTAGTTGAAAAATACTTTGGCAGTTTTACTTCTGATAGTTTATGGTATTGGGCTTCAGCCGGTAAAACAATGACTGCATTTTTAGTAGGTATTGCACAACAAGAAGGCATTATAAATATCAACAATAAGACTTCTCAATATCTGGGCAGAGGATGGACTTCAGCCCCTTTGTTGAAAGAAAACCTCATTACAATAAAAAACCAGCTAACCATGACCACTGGTTTGGATGATGCAGTTCTTGATGATGATTGCACCTTACCCTCATGTTTGATTTATAAGGCGGATGCCGGAACAAGATGGGCATATCATAATGCAGCATATACGATTTTGGATTCAGTGATAGTTAATGCAAGTGGAATGGGGTACAACGCCTATTTCCAACAAAAAATCAGAAATAAAATTGGCATGAGCGGATTTTGGTCTAAGACATCTAATTCGAATAATATTTATTGGAGTAATGCTAGAAGCATGGCCAGATTTGGGTTGCTGTTATTAAACAAAGGCAAATGGGACAGTACAGCAATTTTAAGTGATACCAATTATTTCAACAATCAAATTTCAACTTCTCAAACCATAAACCCAAGCTATGGTTACTTAACCTGGCTCAATGGAAAAAATAGTTTCATGGCACCTACCTTACAGACCGTATTTCAAGGCTCAATCATTACAAACGCCCCTGCTGATTTGTATGCAGCTTTAGGAAAAAATGATCAGAAAATTTATGTGGTACCCTCGCAAAAATTAGTAGTTATCAGATTGGGTGAATCAAGCGGTCAGGTAATGTTAGCACTTTCCAGTTTTGATAATGAGTTATGGGGTAAGTTGAGGACAATTATCAATTACTGATGACATTATGTTTAAAAGGTTCAATAGGTTTCAAAAGTTCAAAAGGTTAACTAATCAACCTCTCAACCTCTCAACCAATCAACCTCTCAACCTCTCAACCAATCAACCTCTCAACTAATCAACCTCTCAACCAATCAACTTCTCAACCAATCAACTAACTCCCCAATTCTTTTTGCATAATATGATGTGAAATCCCCACTTCAGTAAATTCATCACTAGTAACCTTGTAGCCTATTTTTTCATAGAAACCAATAGCAGTGTCTCTTGAGTGCATAATCATATAATTAAATCCTTTATCTCTAGCGAGATTTTCTGCAAAGGTCATAATAGAAGCGCCAATCCCCGTTAACTGCATATCAGCTCTTACAGCCATTTGACGCAATCGAATCTTTTCATTATTGAATTTTGTCAATACACAACAACCTAATATCTCATCCTCATCAAAGGCAGCAATTAAAATATCATTTTTTTCCTGAGCCAATTCTTCCTCCGAAAAACTTAAACCCAATGGTTCTCTTAGGATTTTTTTTCTCAATAAAACCATTTGGTCGTATTCATTACTTCCAAAATCAATCTGCTTTATAGCCATAATCAATATTTTTTTGCTAAAAAACGAATCTAAATATATGCAATTTTTACAGCACAGGCTTGGATTTGGGGATAAAATTTTAATTATTGTGACAAATAATCTTGCTCATTTGATACTATTTCTTTGTAATTAGTTCAAAAAGTATATTTTTGCATCCGTATTAACCAAATTATACTATCATGTCAGACATTGCAACAAGAGTAAAAAAAATTATTGTTGACAAATTAGGTGTTGATGAAGCAGAGGTAACTCCTGAAGCTTCCTTCACTAATGATTTAGGTGCCGATAGCTTGGACACCGTTGAATTAATCATGGAATTTGAAAAAGAATTTAATATTTCCATTCCTGATGAGCAAGCTGAAACTATCACTACGGTAGGTCAGGCTGTTTCTTACTTGGAAGGAAATGCTAAGTAATTCATCTTTTAACTTTCACAGGTAAATCGCATGGCTTTAAATAGAGTAGTCGTAACTGGATTAGGTGCCCTTACTCCATTGGGAAACACTGTCAGTGAATATTGGCAGAGTTTGGAAAATGGTGTGAGTGGCTGTGACTTCATCCAGCAATTTGATGTTACTAAATTTAAAACCCGATTTGCTTGTGAAGTTAAAAACTTCGATCCCACAGTTTACATCGACAAAAAAGAGTCACGCAAAATGGATCGCTATTGCCAATTCGCAGTAGTGGCCTCCGATGAAGCAGTTAAAGACGCTGGTATTACAAAAGAAAATGTAAATCCCGAAAGAGTTGGGGTTATTTTCGGAAGTGGAATCGGTGGTATATTAACGTTTCAGGAAGAGGTAATCAACTTTGCAAATGGTGATGGTACTCCACGTTTCAATCCTTTTTTTATTCCTAAGATGATTTTGGATATTGCCCCAGGGCATATATCAATGCGTCATGGATTCAGAGGTCCTAACTATGCTGTAGTAAGCGCATGCGCATCTTCTACCAATGCAATTATTGATGCATTTGATAATATCAGATTGAATAAAGCTGATATTATTATAACCGGCGGAAGTGAAGCAGTGATTTGTGCTGCAGGGCTGGGTGGGTTCAATGCCATGAAAGCATTAAGCGAAAGAAACGATGATCCTAAAACAGCAAGCCGTCCTTTTGATAAAGATCGTGATGGTTTTGTAATGGGAGAAGGTTCTGGCGCTTTAGTTCTCGAAAGTTTAGATCACGCCTTGGCAAGAGGAGCAAAAATCTATTGCGAAATTGCTGGTGGTGGTGCAACTGCCGATGCTCACCATATAACAGCCCCACATCCCGAAGGATTAGGAGCAAATAATGTAATGAATGCTGCTTTGAAAGATGCTGGAATGAAACCTGAAGATATCGATTATATCAACGTTCATGGTACTTCAACACCACTTGGTGATATTGCAGAAACCAAAGCCATTCTGAATGTTTTTGGTGAACATGCTTATAACTTAAACATAAGTTCTACTAAGAGTATGACCGGGCACTGCCTTGGAGCAGCAGGAGCGTTGGAAGCTTTGGCGTGTATCATGGCTGTAACTAAAGATGTTATTCCTCCTACTATCAATCATTTTACTGATGATCCAGAATTAGATGCTAAACTGGATTTCACTTTTGAAAAACCGCAATACAAAACTGTAAATGCTGCCTTAAGCAACACTTTTGGTTTTGGTGGACATAATGCTTCAATTATTGTAAAAAAGTACGTGCCATAACATTGGTATTCTTTCTTTCACGTCTCAAATTCAAAACAAAATCAATAATTTCGGGTTCTTATAAACTCTATTTTGAGATTAGTGTATCAATTATTCAATATCAACAAAGAGCTAATTGCTTTTAAGCGTCAACTCAAAAATGTTCTTGGCTTTACACCAAGAGATATCTTATTATACAAAACAGCATTAAGTCATAGGTCTGTTAGAGAAGGTGCAGATGAAAATAATGAACGCCTTGAGTTTTTAGGCGATGCCATTTTAAGTTCAATTGTTGCTCACTATCTTTTTAGAAAATATCCATACAAAGGGGAAGGATTTCTTACAGAGATGCGAAGCAAAATGGTGAACCGACAAAAGATGAATGAAATTGCTGTTAAAATGGGCCTGAAAAAAATCACGATTTACAACAAGATGGATAACGCCCTTAAAATTTCTCAGATTTTCGGAAACTCTCTGGAAGCCTTGATTGGCGCTGTTTATTTGGATAAGGGGTATGAAAAAACAAAAAAGTGGGTTGAAAAATACATCATCATGCCTTATCTCTTTATTGATGATTTAGAAGGCATTGATATCAATATCAAAAACAAACTTTATGGCTGGGCCAATAAAAATGGAAAGAGTCTGGAGTTTGTAACCCTTGATGAAAAAATTGAAAACGGAAGACGATTATTTACGATTGCTTCAACTGTTGATGGTCAAATTATTTCTCAGGCAAAAGGGTATAATAAAAAAGATGCCAGTCATATCGCAGCACAATTAGCAGTCGAAAAATTAGGCCTTTAATTTTTTTATATTTCTATAAAAGTTAAAAAATGAAATTTGGAATATTAGGAAGTGGCAGTTGGGGAACAGCATTGGCAAAATTGCTTACACATAATGGACAAAATATTTATTGGTGGAACAGGAGTGAGAATGCGATTCAACAATTCAAAGAAAAATCTCATAATCCTCATTATTTATCGTCAGCAAAATTCAATGTTAGTCAATTAAATTTTACTACATCAATAGAACATTTAATTCAAGAATCAGATATTATTTTAATTGCAGTGCCCTCTGCTTATATATCAGATCTTCTAATTTCATTACCCAAAAATATTTTTACTAATAAAAAAATTCTTACTGCCATAAAAGGAATTTTACCGGAAAGTAATTTGTTACTGAATGATTTTTTAAGTCAGCATTTCAACTTCTCAATTGAAAATTATTTTGCGGTTTCAGGTCCTTGTCATGCTGAAGAAGTAGCTGCGGAAAAATTATCTTATCTCACTTTTGCAGGACTTGATGAAACAGTTACAAAAAATATTTCTTCTTATTTTCAGACTCCTTATTTAAGAACTATAACTAACATTGATATTATTGGTGTTCAGTATGCTGCAGTACTTAAAAATATCTATGCATTAGGAGCAGGTATTGCTCATGGCTTAGATTACGGCGATAATTTTTTAAGCGTGTTCATTGCAAACAGCGCCGATGAAATGGCTGTATTCTTAAGGAAAGCAGGAATTATCAATGCTGAAGTTGGTTATTTAGAGCACGGAAAAAAAAGTCCGGAACATCATAACAATTACGCTGCTTCTGTTTATCTCGGTGATTTGCTTGTAACCTGTTATTCTTTATACAGCAGAAACAGAACTTTTGGTACCATGATTGGAAAAGGATACTCTGTAAAGTCAGCTCAATTGGAAATGAATATGGTTGCAGAAGGATATAATGCAAGTAAGTGCATGTTTGAGATGAATAAAAAATACCTGGCTGAAATGCCAATTGCAGAAACGATTTATAAAATATTATGGGAAAAAATTTCAGCCGAAGATGGATTTAAATACATTGAAGAAAATCTAATCTAACGAAAACGAAAAGCGTTAAAAAAATAAGTCTGAGGCAATTCCGTCTGCAAATAATTTTCCTTCCCTGGTTAAAAAAAGTCTTCCATCATTTTTGATTACCTTTTCTGTTTTTTGAAATTTTTCAATTTTTTGAAGCAGTTCTATTGTAATTTCTTTTCCAAAATCAGAATCAATTTTATTTAAATCAATGCCTTCTATTGTTCTTAATGCAGTCATGATGTACTCATTTATTTGTTGAGTTGGAGTCAAAATTTCTTCTTCAAAATTTATTTCATTCAAGCTCAAACATTTTATGAACAAAGCATTATTTGCAATGTTCCATCTTCTTTTGTTACTGCCATCAAATGAATGTGCCGAAGGCCCAAATCCATAATAAGACTTTCCTTGCCAGTAACTGCTGTTGTGTTTACTCCTCATGCCTGGTTTAGCATAATTGCTAATTTCATATTGCTCATATCCATGATTGCCTAAATAATCAGCAATAATTAAAAATTGCTCGGCTTGTTTATCTGTATTGATGTTGGCGATTTTTTTCTTTTCAATTAAATGACTGAGCTGTGTTTTAGGTTCAACAGTAAGTGCATAGCAGGATATGTGTGGAATGTTTTTTTGAGAAATGATGTCAAGATTTTTTTTCAACATTTCGTTAGTCAAAATTGGACTACCAAAAATCAAATCAACAGAAAAATTAGAAATCCCCGCTTCGATAATATCATCGATACTTCTCAATGCAATTTCGGTATCGTGAGCCCTGTTCATCCACTTTAATTCTTCATCAAAAAAACTCTGCACACCTAAACTCAATCGATTGATACCAATTGATTTCCAGCTTTTTACTTTTTCCAAACAGATATCATCCGGATTCGCTTCAAGCGTAATTTCAGCAGCATCCCAAACACGGAATTTAACTTTGATGTTCTCGATGATTTTCGATAACTCATATATACTTAAAATGCTGGGTGTCCCACCACCAAAATAAATAGTTTCAATAAGTTCATCTGCAGCAATAAAATCTTTTTGCAAAGAAATTTCTTTATTGAGCGATTCAATTAATGCATCTTTCTGATCTAATTGTGTAGAAAAATGAAAATTGCAATAATTACAGGCTTTTTTACAAAATGGAATATGAATATAAATACCCGCCAAAGATTGTAGTTTTACATGGTAATAATTAACCGCATGCAATTTAGCTTTAATGATACGATAAAGAAAATCTTCTTATTGCTTTTTGCTATGCAATTATCAAACATTGTTTGCTCTCAAAACAAAAAGACTTTCTTAAATTATGAATTTATAGACTTTGATAGCAGTTCTATTATTGAAAAAACTGCTTTAAAATCAGCATTCAACAATCAACAGGAATTAACTGAATATTTAAAAAGATTGCCTAATCTCTTATTGCAAAAAGGATTTCCTTTTTCTTCAGTTGATACGGTTTATCAACAAAATAATCAAACATTCATCCATTTATATTTAGGGGAAAAATATCATCATGTAAAATTTGATTATGCTTCACTCAATCAAAAAGAGTTGTCTCTTCTAAATTTAAAAAGGCACAAAAAATTCAACACCCTTCAGGATTTATCATCAATTTCTGAAATATTAATCAACTATTACGAAAACAATGGTTTTCCATTTGCAAGTGTTACAATCGATAGTATCAGTTTTTCTAATGAAGAAATTCATGCAAGAATAAAATCTGAAAGAGGAGTATTTTATAAAATAGATAGTATTCATATTGAAGGTTCTGCAAAAATTAAAAATAAATTTTTGTCTAAGTATTTGCATATTCAATCCGGAAGTCCTTACAGCAAAGAAAAGTTAAGATATGTCGACAAAAAAATCTCTGAATTGTCTTATATCAAATCTATTCAGTCATCTGATGTTTCAATGCTTGGAACTGGAGCTTCGCTAAATTTATATCTTCAATCCAAAAAAAACAGTCAATTTAATTTTTTGATTGGACTTCAGCCTGCGTCAATTTACAATAATAAATTTAGATTCACTGGCGATTTAAATCTAGATCTTAAGAACTCTTTCGGTCAAGCAGAGAATATTGTTTTAAGATGGCAGCAACTTCAACCCCAATCACCAAGGTTAAATATACGCTTTGTAAAGCCCTATATTTTCGGCTCTCAATTTGATTTTGATGGGGGTTTTGAATTGTTTAAAAAAGACAGTTCTTTTTTACAAATCAATTCTCAATTGGGTATGCAATTTTCAATTTCTAATAATCAGTTGGGAAGAATTTTTATGCAGTGGCAAAAAAGTAATTTACTTTCTGGGGGAGTGGATACTAATAAAATAAAATCAGAAAAAAGACTTCCTAACAATATTGATGTTAGTGTAAATTATTTAGGTCTGAATTACCAATGGAACAACACAAATTATAAATTCAATCCCAGGAAAGGAAATGATCTTTCCATTTTTGCTTTGGTTGGTATCAAGAAAATCAAAAAGAACGAAGACGTTTTGTCAATTAAAGAAACAAGTTTTAATTATTCAACATTATATGATTCATTAAAGCTAAACTCTCAACAAATCAAATTGAAAATAAATTTTGCTCATTATTTTCCAATTGGTCGTTCTTCAACTTTTAAAGCTGCAATAAATTTAGGAAGTCTCATCGGTTCAGATATTTTCAGAAATGAATTGTATCAAATCGGCGGATTTAATTTGTTGAGAGGTTTTGATGAAGAGAGTATTTATGCGAAACAATATGAAGTGTTAACATTCGAATATCGATTGCTGTTTGGATCGAATTCATTCATCTCTTTGTTTTCAGATATTGGAAATGTAACTAACAGTTACCAAAAATATAAGCAGGAAAATCAATTTTATGCTGCCGGATTAGGTTTTTTATTTGAAACAAAAGTTGGCGTTTTAAATTTATTTTATGCTGTTGGGAAAAGAAATGATATACCATTCAATTTGAGAGAATCTTCAAAAATTCATTTTGGTTACATTAATTACTTTTAATTTGCATTTCAATAAATATTTTTCTTTGTCAGTTATTAATCCTTTAAGAGCAGTTTTTTATTTGACGATATTTTTATCAGCGCTCGTATTTTTTTCTGAAAACATTAGGGCGCAAGACTCATCAATGCAAATTGAAATCCTAACAGATACAATTCAAATTTCAGTTGCAAAAAATAGAACTGCAAACCATTCTATTGACGAAATAATTAAAAGTAATTTTCTTGTTTGTACCCAGAAGCAACCCAATCAGTTCTTTCAGGAAATTCATCATGAAATAAAATTTAAGCAATCTCTCTTTTATATCATTTTTTCACTTTTTTTATTTTTTGGAATATTAAAAGTGGCATTCAATAATTATACCACTAACTTACTTAGGGTTTTTTTTAATACCACATTAAGACAAAGTCAACTTACCGAACAATTACTGTTTTCTAAAATGCCTTCTTTACTTTATAATTTATTTTTTTTGTTAGTAGCAAGCACATATATATTCGTATTATTTGCATTAAAGATTAATCCTACAATTTTTGATTGGAAACTTATGGCATATGTTTTGTCTGCTGTAGGTTTGGTTTACTCCATAAAATTTATCATTCTAAAATTGTCGGGATGGCTTACTGGATATAAGCAAGAAGTTGAAAATTATGTTTTTATAGTTTTCCTCATTAATAAAATTCTTGCCATACTTCTTTTGCCCATTTTATTACTTGTTAGTTTTTCTAATCAGGAACTTGGAAATTTAGCTGTAAAGATTTCTTATGTTTTAATTTTTCTACTTTATTTTTTAAGGTACTTTAGAACTTTCAACTTACTTAATCGAAGATTAAGCATCTCTAAATTTCATTTTCTGATTTATGCCATAGGAATTGAAATAATCCCAATTTTATTGATTTATAAGTCACTAGTTATTATTATTGATAAAAGTTTGTAATTTTGCGAATTATTAGACAGGTAGCATAATCTAAAAGAAACTAAAAGATGGCAGTTGCAAAAAAGCCTACAAAGAAAATTCTAATTTCCCAACCTAGGCCGGAAGGTGCGAAATCTCCTTATTATGATTTAGCTACGAAATTTAATTTATCAATCGATTTTTATCCATTCATAAGTGTTGAAGGGATTCCTTCAAAAGATTTTAGAAAGCAAAAAATTGACATCTCACAATTCACTGCTGTGATATTTACAAGTAGGAATGCAATCGATCATTTTTTCAGAATTTGTGAAGAGATGAAAGTAAGCGTTTCTCAGGATACAAAATATTTTTGCATTACTGAATCAGTTGCTTTGTACTTGCAGAAATTTATTTTGTATCGCAAGCGCAAAGTATTTTATGGCGCTGATGGCCATAACAAGAGTTTATTTGATGTAATCAACAAGCACAAAGACAACGAGAAGTTTTTATATCCATGTTCTGAATCATTTGACAGCGAGATTACAAACTGGTTGAAATCCAATAAGTGCGAATTTGCTACACCGGTTTTATATAAAGTTGTCAGTAATAATATCAAAGAAGTGATAGCAAAAAATTATGACATCATTTGTTTTTTCACACCTGGAGCGATTAAAAGTTTAAAAGAAAATTTTCCAAGATACAAGCAGAACGAAACCAAAATTGCGATTTTTGGAGCGAATACCATAAAAGCTGCTGAAGATGCAAAGTTGTCCATCGATATAAAAGCTCCCTTACCTCAAACGCCAAGTATGGTTAGTGCGCTGGAGAAATTTCTAAAAGAAAAGCCCAAAAAAATAGCCAAAAAGGTATAATCCTTTTATAAAATTTCATGGATAAAAAGTATACCAATGATTTGATTCATGAAACAAGCTTGTATTTACTCCAACATGCTCACAATCCAGTTAATTGGTATTCATGGAGTCAGAATACATTATCTCTTGCAAAGAAATTAGACAAGCCGATTCTTTTAAGTATAGGTTATTCTGCATGCCACTGGTGTCATGTGATGGAACGTGAAAGTTTTGAGGATATGGAAACCGCTGAGTTTATGAATGAGAATTTCATAAACATAAAAGTTGACAGAGAAGAGAGACCAGACATTGATAGTATTTACATGGATGCAGTACAAATTTTAACTGGCTCAGGGGGGTGGCCACTTAATGTTTTTCTGACTCCTGATGCAATCCCTTTTTATGGAGGTACTTATTTTCCCCCAAAACAAAGCTACAACAGGCCTTCATGGATGGACGTTTTAAAATTCATTTCTGAAGTATGGAAAACCAATCCCATTAAAGCCGAGGATCAGGCACAAAAATTATTAGATCATATTCAGTCCTTGACTACAGCATTTTCAATTGTTTCAAAGGTTGAGAATATAGAAAAGTCGGAGTTTACTGGGTTGCAATGCAACGAACTCAATTCAACATTTTTAAAAAGTGCGGATAAAATTTTTGGGGGCTTTGGATCTGCACCCAAGTTTCCACAAACCTTTACATTACAATTTCTTTTGGCTTATGGGAAATTTTACAATTGCCAGGAATCAATTGATCATGCACTGCTTTCATTGAAATCAATGTTGAGGGGCGGGATTTATGATCATTTAGCTGGTGGTTTATGCAGATACAGTACAGATGAAAAATGGTTGGCACCTCATTTTGAAAAAATGCTTTATGATAATGCGCTTTTAATAATAGTTCTTTCCGAAGCTTATCAAATTTGCAAGGATGAAGAAATCAAAAAAGGCATAGAAAAAACAATAACGTTCTGTGAGAATGAGTTAAAAAGTAAGGACGGTGGTTATTTTGCGGCAATTGATGCAGATAGTGAAGGAGAGGAGGGCAAATTTTATATCTGGGATAAAACTGAAATTGAATCAGTATTGGGGGAAGAATCATCAGAATTTATTGATTACTATGGAATCACGGAAAAGGGTAATTGGGAGGGAATGAACATCTTGAATAAATGCCATCATTTCAATACCCATATTTACAAATCGGATGTTGATGATTTGCTCAGAAGAATCGCAATTTGTGAAAAAAAATTATTGTCTCATAGAAACAAGAGGATAAGACCAGTAACAGATGATAAAATCATTCTTAGTTGGAATGCTATATATCTAACAGCACTTTGTAAAGCTTCTGCAGCTTTGAAGGAAGAAAAATATAAAGTTTGTGCAGAGGAGTTGTTCTATTTTTTAGAGTCAAAATTTTTCAAGTCAAATGGTCAACTAAATCACTCATACAAAAACTCCGAATTAAAATTCATGGCATATTTGGATGACTATGCTTACTTGATTCAATCCTGTATTTTATTACAAGAGTTAACCGGTAATCAAAAATATTTGGATTGTGCAAAATCTTACACTCAATACGTAATCGACAATTTTAGTCAAGAAAGTTCAGACTTCTTTTATTATACAGATCAAAAACAGGACGACATTATTCTAAGAAAATTGGATAATTATGATTCAGCACTTCCATCTGGGAATAGTGTAATGGCCTTTAATTTGAAATATTTGTCAGAAATTTTTCAAATCGAAGGATGGAAGGCACAATCAATAAAGATGCTGAATAGCATCTATCCATTTGCTATTAAACACACTAATTCATTTGCTTTTTGGTGCTTTCAAATCATCAATCAAAGTGTTGAAAATTATCAAATTGTAATAACGGGTAAAGAAAACTCAGAAATGAGATCATCTGTAAATGAAATGTATATTCCAAACAAAGTGCTACAGTCTACAGAAACGGAGAGGAAATATCCATTACTTGATGGAAAACGGATTAGTGAGTATTCATCTCAAATGCACATTTGTGGTGAAAAAATGTGTTACGAACCACAGCAAAGTTTAACCTTAATCAGACTTTTAACTAAAAATTAGAATATTTAAAACGATTGCAATAGCAATAATTCAATAATTTGGTCGTTAGAATGAATGTTTCTAATTTTTAAATAAGTTTTTGGAATTTTATTTTTAAATTAAAATAATCATTACATTTGCCCATACTTAATTAAGTTAAAATGACTAAAAACTTCATTTTTTCGGTAGCCGTTTGTGCATCCGTACTAGCAATCGTAAGTTGCAGTAAAAACAAATCAGGAAAATCAACACCTAATGATGGTCAACTTCATGGTGTAGCTCCAGCATCTCGTTGGACACCAACTAAGCCAATCGGTATGGTTTATGTTCCAGCTGGTACTTTTCACATGGGATCAAGTGACGAGGATATTAATTATACCTACACTGCTCGTAATAAATCGGTATCTATTAGTGGATTTTGGATGGATGCTACTGAAATCACAAACAATGAGTATCGTATGTTTACCAATTGGGTGAGAGATTCAGTTGCGGCTAAATTGTTGAATAATGTAAAACAAAATACAGCAGATGGCACCGAGGCTGTAGATTGGAAAAAAATGGCTACTGTAAAATGGGGAGACAAATCTACCATCGAAAAAATAGATGCAATTATTGTAACTCCAGACAATAGAATATTCGGAAAGAAGGAAATAGATGCGAATAAAATCGTATATCAATCTGAAGTTTTTGATTATAAAGCTGCAGCTATGAACAAGGATGTTACCATTCCTAGATCTGCTTTCATTCGTAAAACTCAGGTTAAAGTATATCCTGATACATTGTGTTGGGTTAGGGATTTTGCTTATTCTTACAATGAGCCAATGGCAAAAAAGTACTTCGGACACCCTGCTTTCGGAAACTATCCAGTAGTTGGTATCAATTGGAAACAGGCAACTGCTTTTTGCGAATGGAGAACAAATTATATGAATGGTTTTTTAGAGTCTAAAAAAAGAACTGCAGAGTCTAATTTTAGATTACCAACAGAGGCGCAATGGGAATATGCTTCAAGAGGTGGAAAATCTCAATCTCCTTACCCATGGGGTGGTCCATATCTTAGAAATAAAAAAGGCTGTTTGTTAGCAAACTTTAAACCAGGAAGAGGGAATTATCCTGAAGATGGTGGTTTTTACACAGTTAGAGCTGACGCATACTGGCCAAATGATTTTGGCTTATACAATATGGCGGGTAATGTTGCAGAATGGACATCATCTTTATATTTTGAAAATGGGTATTCTTTCCAGCATGATATGAATCCAGATATCAGATGGAATGCAAAAGAGTCAGATCCTCCTAGAATGAAGCGTAAAGTTATCCGTGGTGGAAGCTGGAAAGATGTTGGATATTTCCTACAAACCAGCGCAAGAGCATACGAATATCAAGATACCGCAAAATCGTACATTGGTTTCCGCTGCGTATTGGATTTGCCTGTAGCTATGAAAAAACGCAGATAATCCCCAGTAGAATATTGAGATAACATACACTAGCTATCTTTTTTATGAAAATCGGGTAGTTACGATAAACATTTGAAATACACTTTAACATAACAAACCTTAAAAATTAAAACAAAATGTCAGTTAAAATTAATCCAAAAACGAGTAAATGGATGGATGTAATGGTATCACTTGCTGCTGCAATAGTTATCTTTGGAGCGTTACAAAAAATTCTTCACACAGCTATCGCAGATTTATTTCTACAAATAGGTCTCTATACTGAAGCTGCAATTTTTGCTGCTTATGGTATTATTTATATAAAAGCACCTTTGGAAGATGATGGACATGCGCATGCAGCAAAGCCTATCAATCCAATGGAAGCGATGGATAAAATGATGAAAGATGCAGATATTACTCCTGCTAACATGAAAAAACTAGGCGAAGGATTCCAAAAATTAGGTACTACTGTATCTGGAATTGCTGATGTTAGTGATGTTGTTAAATCAACAAGTGATTTCGGAGCAAAAGCAAAAGAAGCTACAGCTTCAATTTCTTCAATGTCAGCTGCATTCACTGCAAGTGCTACTACAATGGGCTCATTCAACAATGCAGCTGAAAGTGCAAAAGGTTTTCATGAGCAAGTTCAGGTACTGACTAAAAACTTAGGTTCTTTAAATACTATTTACGAATTGGAATTAAAAGAAAGCAACAACCACTTGAAAGCATTAAATAACTTCTACGGTAAATTAGCTGAAGCAAGTCAAGCGATGACTAGTAGTGTTGAAGATGCTACTAAAGTTAAAGATCAAATCTCTGCTTTAGCCGGAAATCTAAGCAAATTGAATGCTGTTTATGGAAACATGCTTACAGCTATGCAAGGTAGATAATTGAAAGATTATCTATAATAAAATTCTATCCAAACAATATTTTTAAAAATAATTAATATCACAAGTTATGGCTTTACCTAAAGAGCCCAGGCAGAAGATGATTAACCTGATGTACCTGGTGCTTACAGCATTGTTAGCACTAAACGTTTCATCAGAAATTTTGAATGCCTTCAAGGTTGTAGATAAGAGTTTGATTACATCAAACGAAAATTTGAATTCAGCTAATAGTACTTTGTATACCTCTCTAGAGGCCAAATTAAAAGATCCCATGACTTCTGAAAAAGCAAAGCCATGGAACGATAAAGCTAATCAGGCTAAAAAGTTATCAGTTGAATTAAGTAATTATATTGATCAATTAAAAATTGATCTCAAAGCTGAAGCTGGAGCTAAGATGGTTGAAAAAGAGGGTAAAATGGTTGAAGAATTTAAAGAAGATGATTTAGAAGCACCAACTCGCTTATTCGGCAACGAAAAAGGAGGAAAAAATAAAGGTGTTGAATTAAGAGATAAATTGAATGCCTATAGAGATGCTATGCTTGCTATAGATTCTTCAATTGCTAAAGAATTTTCTACTACGTTTCCAGTAGATCGCCAAGACAAGATAAAAGGACAGAATGGTAAAGAGAAAGACTTTACTTACGCTTATTTTCACATGACACCAACTGTTGCCGCATTAACCTTGTTGAGTAAGTTTCAAAACAATGTAAAAAATGCAGAAAATCAAGTTGTAACTTATTGTCATAATCAAGTAGGTGCCGTAAAGGTTGTTTATGATCAATTTGCTGCTTTAGTTGGACAAAGTTCAAACTATGTAATGCCTGGCGAAGAAGTGGAAATCACTGCTGGAGTTGGTGCATATAGTAAAGCAGCCCAGCCTCAAATATCAATTGGAGGTTCTTCAATGGTATTGCAACCTGATGGTAGAGCAAGCTATAAGTTTAAAGCAAATGGTTCAGGATCAAGATCAGTACCAGTTAATGTTACATATACTAAACCAGACGGTACAAAAGAATCGAAGACATTTGATGTTAAATATACTGTTGGAACCCCTGGTGGAGCTGCAGTAATGCCTGACAAAATGAATGTGTTCTATATTGGTGTTGATAACCCTGTAACCATTGGTTCTCCAACTGGTTGGGATAAAACAACAGTAAACATTTCAAATGGTACAATAACTGGATCAGGTTCAAATCGTGTTATTCGCCCTGCTGCTACTCCCGGTCAAAAAGCTGTGATTACAGTTGTTGCGGATAAAAAACCATCAACTTTCGAATTTAGAATCAAGAGAATCCCAGATCCTGTATTTAAAATAGGTTCTGGTAAAATTAGAATGCCGTCAGTTGAGTTTAAAAGTCAACAATTTTGCCGCGCTGAGTTAGAAAATTTTGATTTCGATCTAAGATTTAGTATTGTTAGTGCTACAGTTTATTTCTCGGGTGCAAACTTTTCAAATGTGGTTACATCAACAATCAATGGAAATAATTTATCTTCTTTAGCTTCATTTATATCAAGATGTGGACCGGGTTCTGTTATATCATTTGATAATGTAAAAGTACAAGGACCAGATGGTGTAAGATCTATAGAAGGAAAATCAATCGCTCTTTATTAAAATTAATTTTATGAGTAGTAAACTATTTAAGTACGTATTCTTTTTTATCGCATTCTGTTGCATTGCAGAATTAGCTTCTGCACAAAAAAGAAAATCTACAAAGAAAACCACAAAGGGAAAAACTAGAGCTAATATTCAAGCTTCAGTTCCAACTGCAGATACTACAGCTGTAGTTACTGCACCTCCTGACACAGCTAAAAAGGATCAAGTGGTGACTATAGATAGTTTTCCTATTCCAAAAATTAAACCTTCATTACGTCCTGACGAATCAGTAGAAACAACAGTACTAAGAGAGCGTATGCCACTCGCTTACGAACATCTCAGAGCTGATGATGCAGTATATCGTCAAAGAGTTTGGAGAGAGATTGATACGAGAGAAAAGATAAATCAAACATTTGCATATGCAGCAAACGAAGATAATGGCAACCAAAGATTTATCTCAATTTTATTACAAACACTTCAAGATTCAACTAAAGGGATAACAGCTTTTTCTAGTATTGATGATAGATTTACAACACCAATGACAAAAGCTGAACTCATTAAAGGTGTTGTTGGAGATCCTGTAGAAGTACCTGAGTATGATTCACTTGGTAATTTGATTGGAACAAAAAAGAAAAATAATGATATCAATTTAGATTCATTTTACAAATTCCACATCAAAGAAGAGGTTGTTTTTGATAAAGAAAGTTCAAGATTATTTTGGAGAATTCTTGGTATTGCCCCAGTTAAAAATATTTATAATTCAGCTGGATTATACCTAGGTGAGTCAGAGTTGTTTTGGGTTTATTATCCTGATATGCGTCCTGTATTCTCAAATTATGAAGTATATAATGGAAAGAATTTTGGAAGCAGAATGAGTTGGGATGATTTGTTTGAAAGCAGAATGTTTAATGGAAGAATAATCAAATGTTCTTTAGACAATCCAAGAGACGAAGCAATTAAAAATATCAAATCATTTGATCAAAAGAATATGCTCCAATTGTTTGAAGGAGAAAATATCAAACATAAAATATTTACATACGAGCAAGATCAATGGAGCTATTAATTTAGTTATTATCTCAAATAAAAAACCCCTTAATTCAAAATAAGGGGTTTTTTATTTGAGATACTTTTTTATTAATTCAGTTTTTGATTTACCAACTAATTCAATTAGTTCGTTTTCAGCTGTAGCTTTAATCTTTTTAACCGACTTGAATTTTTTAAGGAGTAAGTCAGCAGTAGAGGTACCTATACCTGGTATAGATTCCAACTCATTTTTAATTGCATTATTGCTTCTTGTATTTCTATGAAATGTAATTCCAAATCGATGTACCTCATCTCGTATTCTTCGAATTAATTTTAGTATATCGCTATTCCAATCGAATAGAATAGATTCCTTATCATTAGCAAAAAATATTTCTTCTTTGTTTTTTGCAAGTCCAACTAATGTTACTTTTCCTCTAATACCCAATTCATCAATTGATTCCAAAGCCGCATTTAATTGACCTTTACCACCATCTATAATAATCAAATCAGGAAGAGCTTCACTTTCTTTTAATGCTCTATAGTATCTTCTGTATACTATTTCTTTCATACTTGAAAAATCATCTATCCCAACAACAGTCTTTATTTTAAACCTTCGATAATCATTTTTCGAAGGGATCCCATCTTTAAAACATACCATAGCCGCAACAGCATTACTGCCCTGCAAATTTGAATTATCAAAGCATTCAATATGCCTAGGTATTTTTAATAATCGTAAATTTATTTGAAGCTCTGTCAATAATTTCTCTCTTTCTTCATCATTTTTATCTTCTAAATGAAGACGCTTTTGATGAGCGATTTCGGTTAAAAAAAAGTTTACATTTTTTTGAGAAAGTTCAAGAAGTTTTTTCTTGTCGCCTGATTTAGGGACTGTAATTTTTATTTCTTTGTCTGGATATTTTATATCAAAAGGGACAATAATTTCTTTTGCATTGCTTTCGAAATTGTCTCTTAATTGGGCAATTGCAAATGGCAATACTTGTTCGGCTGTTTCGTCTAATTTTTTTTCTACAAATATTGTTTTTGTGCGAACTACACTTCCATTGTTTACTGACAAATAATTGATGTAAGCTAAATTTCCTTCTTCTACTATAGAAAAAATATCAGTTTCGGCAATTTTTGTATTGACAACAGTTGATTTAGCTTGATAAGCTGAAAGTAAATTGATTTTATTTTGAAAAAAAGCTGCTTTTTCAAATTCTAAATTTGATGAATGTTCTTTTATTTTATTTTTTAAATCGGTGAGTAAGGGTTGCAAATTTCCTTTTAATAGAGATTTTAACTGTGATAAACCTTCATTATACTCTTCTATGCTCTGAAAGCCTTCACATGGACCCTTGCAGTTGCCTAAATGATACTCCAAACAGACTTTGAATTTATTTTTGTTGATTTTGTTAGGAGATAAATTGAGCGTACAAGTTCTGAAAGGAAACATTTGTTTAACGAACTCAATTATTTCTTTAGCATTTGAAATAGAGCTATAGGGTCCAAAGTATTGAGAACCATCATTTATCTTTTTTCTGGAAAAAAATACACGAGAAAAATCCTCATTTTTTATAACAACATAAGGGTAACCCTTGCCGTCTTTTAAATTAATATTATAATGGGGCTGATATTCTTTAATTAGTGAGCTTTCAAGGAAAAAAGCATCTTCTTCTGTATCAACAATTGTAAATTCAATAGCATTAATTTTTTTTACTAATTCAATTGTTTTTTGATTAGAAATGTTTTTGTTGAAGTAACTAGATACTCTTTTTTTTAAATTCTTTGCCTTTCCAACATAGATAAGTTTATTCGTAGAATCAAAATATTTATAAATCCCAGGAAGTACAGGAATTTTTGACGACAATTGACTAAATTCTATCTGATTCATTTTTAATGATCACCATTTAATACTGATTTCATCTACAATATCAGTAGTGTTTTCAACACTTTTAATTGTAATAATTTTACAACTCTTTTCAGGTATCCAAGTTAATTGTTTTGTGGTAATACTGTCGATTTGTTTTACTAGATATATCCTTGAAACACAATTGGATTCAGGATTAATATATATATCCCAATGTTTCCATGGGCTTATAACCGAATGATTTTCTTTCAAATCGTAACTAAAAGTATATGCATTGATCGTGTTATCAAAAAAAGCACTTTCTAAATAAGATTTAGCATCATTTAGAGAATCAATTTTTGGGCTAGTAAAGTCTAAAAATTCATTGTGAACTGATTCTAGTTTAATCCAATTTGAATCAATAGCAATACCCTTTTTATATAAATATTTAATCGGATTTTTACCTAAAGTTTTTATTTTATTTATTTCTCCTTTAATAAAATCAGTAACAGGAAAAAAAGATGAGGCGCTATTTACTTTTTCTGAGATATTGTTTTCATTTTTTTTAACAGAACAAGAAATGAATAAAGTGACAACTAACAATATAAAGTTTTGACTTCTCATTTACTTTCAAAATTTATTTGTAATGATTAAAACGTTTTTGAAATTCCAAATTTCATTCCAAAATTATATGGGTTGTTGAAGGAATTCATCAAATTGTTATTGCCTGAAAATAATTGATATCTGAACTGAGGACCAGCATTAAAGTAAGAGTTTTTGTTAATTCTTAAACTTAGATAAGTTTCAAAATTAGAGTTCAAGTTAAATTTATTTAATTTGAACTGTTCATAAATAGGCAAATAATTTGTATTGTTTGAAACTGGATTGTCATAGATTTTATAGGTTGGCTCTAAACTCGCACCTGCGTACCAATGAACTCTGTCGTTTCCAGCAAGTTCAAACTCTGAACCAATTGGGAGTGAAATTCTATATGAATTTAATTCTAAAAGTCCATTTTGATTGTCGCTTAGTAAAAAGTAGTTATTGCTTACATTTGTTTGTTTGTTAAAATCAGATTCATTGTTTTCTTCTATGACATTAGAAAAACTTGCTCTTGTGTAAATGAGTTCTAAACCAGCTTTAATCCGAAAAGAATTACTTATTTGATATAAAATCGCACCACCGGCATTAAGGTTTAAATCGGAATATCGAAATCTTTGTTTTTTATTCTCTGAAACCTCATTAATTTCTTCAATTCCAGTAGCTTGATTTCTATTTTTTAAATTATTAAAACTCATAGAGGGAGTTGCGTGTATTTCATAGGAGAAATTATTAAAATCTTTTTTATTATAGACTAATTTATCAATAGATTTATTCTTAAAATTATTTTCATTAATTTGGTTATTTACAATAAGTCCATCAAAAGAGATAGGATTGTTATCTTCTTTTAATAAATCATATTTTTGTATTTCAAAATTGGCATGATTCGTAATGATATTCAAACTATCTTTCTCATTTATATTAAATTCTATTTGTTGAATTGTTTTTGTTTTATTTTTCAGTAATAATTTCTGATCAACATTGATTTGTATGTTTTGGCTTGATAACAGACTAGAAACAATTTTTTTACTACTTTTTATATTTGTTTGTGTTTGTGTAGTTTTAATTGAACTTTTGCTTGTGTTTAAAAAATCAATTGAGAAAAAAATAAATAAAAAAAATAGTGCTGTGAGTATAGAAGGTAAATTTTTGCTAGGGTGAATATGATTATAAATACTGAACCAAACCCTTTTATGGGGTGTCATTTTAAAATCTTTCGTGCTGTTACGAAGGAATTGTTCAAAAGAATCTATGTTATGATAATTACTCATTTTTTACCTCCAGTGATGTCTCTATGCTTTTTTAAAATATTCTGCCTGTTTTTCAATTATCCCTCTCTTAATTAAAATTTCCTGAAGTAATTTCTTGGCCCTTGCATACTGACTTCTGCTTGTAACCTCTTCAATATCTAATAGTCTTGAAATTTCATGATGAGAATAACCCTCAATTGCATATAAGTTAAGAACAGTTCTGTATCCAACAGGTAGTAATCTAATACTTTCAATTATGTCTTTTGCCTGTAAAATGGAAGGGATATAGTCCTGAGCAGAATGTATTTCTGATGCATAAGAAATATCAATTGTATCATTGAATTTCTTATGTTTCTTTATGAAATTAATACAAGTGTTTACTATGACTTTTCTAATCCATCCCTCCAAAGATCCTTCATTTTTAAATTGATGTAAAAGTGAAAATACTTTGATGAAACCCTCTTGAAGCATATCCTCAGCATCAGCCTTGCTTAAGGCATAACGATAACAAACGCCAAGCATTTTAGGACTATATTTGTTATATAGAAGCTGTTGCGCATTAGCGTTATTTATTTTACTACCAACAAGCATTTGCTCTTCGGTCATATATAAATATTAAGTACCAAATATACCACTTTTTATCGTCAAATAATGTAAACATTTAGTCAATAGAAAGTACCCATAATTACAAAATATCAAAAGCTAAGAAATTAGAACATTTCCTTTCATTTCTTCTGGAATAGGTAATCCCATAGTTTTTAATAGTGTAGGTGCAATATCTCCAAGTTTGCCAGATTTTAAATTACCATGCCAATTTTTATCAATAATAAAAAACGGAACAGGGTTTAACGTATGAGCAGTGTTAGGACTTCCATCTTCATTAATTTCATAATCAGCGTTTCCATGATCTGCAGTTAAGAAAACGGTGTAGTCGTACTCAAGAGCGGAGTTAACTACTTTTTCAACACAGCTATCTACTGTTTCAACAGCTTTAATCACTGCATTCCAAACGCCGGTATGACCAACCATATCTGCATTAGCAAAGTTCAAACAAATAAAATCAGGATGGTTTGTAGAAATTTCATTGATAACGGCTTGGGTAACTTCATGTGCACTCATTTCTGGCTGTAAATCATAAGTGGCCACTTTTGGTGAAGGTATCATTATTCTTTTTTCACCATTAAATGGATTTTCTCTTCCGCCATTAAAAAAGAAACTTACATGAGGATATTTTTCTGTTTCAGCAATACGTAATTGAGTTTTACCATTTGCTGCTAAGATTTCACCCAAAGTATTTTTTAAATCTTCATTTTGAAATATCACATGTACATTATTGAATTTATGATCATACTGTGTCATTGTTGTATAATGAAGATTCAATTTTTTCATGTCATGATCAGGCATGTCCATTTGAGTAAGTACTTCTGTTATTTCTCTGCACCTGTCTGTTCTGTAATTGAAAGCAATGACAGCATCTCCATCATTAATTTTTGTGTTGACTAAATTGCTGTTTATAATCGGTTTTATAAATTCGTCTGTAATGTTATTGTCATAAGATGATTTAATCTCACTTAAGATATCATTTGAATGAACACCAGTTCCATTAACCATTCCATCATATGCAATCTTTATTCTTTCCCATCTTTTATCCCTGTCCATTGCATAATAACGTCCTGTAATGGTGGCAATTTTTCCCGTAGTATTTTCCATAGCTTTCAACAGCTCTTCAATAAATTTTAATCCTGATTTTGGATCAGTATCTCTTCCATCAGTAAAGGCATGAACAAGCACTTCTTGAAAGTTGTTTTCAGCACAAATAGATAATATTTCTTTCAAATGATTGATGTGAGAATGAACACCACCATCACTTACCAAACCCAACAAATGCAGTGTTTTATTATTGTCTTTTGCATATTGAATTGAATTTAACAAGGTATTGTTCTTCGCAAACTTTTTTTCTCTTATTGCTACGTTAATTCTTTGTAACTCTTGATAAACTATTCTCCCAGCGCCTATGTTTAAATGCCCCACTTCACTATTACCCATTTGTCCATCGGGTAATCCTACATCCTCACCGCAAGTAATTAATGTGGTATTGGGATATTTATGATAAAGAGAATTTACAAAGGGTACGTTGGCGTTTTGAATGGCATCACTTCTTTTTTCCTTTCCTAAACCCCATCCATCCATGATAATTAATATGATTTTCTTTGCTTTCATTTTATACTTGTTACTTATGTAATATTTATATTGTAAAACTAATTAAATGCTGCTAAAATCCCTATAAAAGAAATCTAAGTCATAAAGTAGATGATATTTATCTAAATTTTGTTTTCAATTGTTAGATTTGTAAATATGAATTACGAAACAGAATTATTACAACTGATTAATAATGCGTTAAATGAAGATATTGGTGACGGAGATCATTCTACATTGTGTTGTATTTCTCCTCAAGCAAAAGGGAAGGCAATTCTTAAGATCAAAGAAAACGCTATCATTTCTGGAATTGGAGTTGCAGAAAAAATATTTAAAACCATACAACCTGATTGCGAATTCATAAAAATCAAAAATGATGGAGATGCTGTTAATTCGGGGGAGATTGCATTTGAAATTATTGCAAATATTCATACTATTTTGAAATGTGAAAGAGTTGTACTAAATACCATGCAAAGAATGAGTGGAATAAGTACTTTGACTAAACAATATGTAAATGAGCTAAGAGGATATAGTACACAATTATTAGATACTAGAAAGACCACCCCCAATTTTAGGTTATTAGAAAAAGAAGCAGTAAGAATTGGAGGAGGAATGAATCATAGATTTGGTTTGTACGACATGATCATGCTTAAAGATAATCATATTGACTATTGTGGTTCAATTGAAAAAGCAATAACCTTGTGCAATGAGTATATTTCAAATAATAAGTTGAACTTAAAAATCGAAGTCGAAACCAGAAATTTGGAGGATGTAAAAAGGGTGTTATCTGTAGGAAAAGTACATAGAATTATGCTTGACAATTTTAAACCGGAAGATATCAAAAATGCGTTGGAATTGATTGCGGGAAAATATGAAACTGAAGCGAGTGGGGGTATTACTATCCAAAATATAAAAGAGTATGCAGCCACAGGAGTAGATTTTGTTTCATGCGGAGCAGTTATACACCAGGCAAAAAGTATTGATTTGAGTTTAAAAGCAACATTAATCTAATCGAAATGAAAAAGAAAATAATTACATCGGGAATAATATATTCAACTGATCCTGATTTTAAACCAGAATTTGAGGACAGCAGTGAGCAAAACACACTACCACCCAATCAACAAAAACTAAGAATTAAATTAGAAACAAAACACAGAGCAGGAAAAGCAGTGACTCTGGTTGAAGGATTTGTGGGCACACAAATTGACAGAGACGAATTGTCGAAAAAATTAAAAAATTTTTGTGGAACCGGTGGCTCTTCAAAGGATGGAGAAATACTTGTTCAAGGTGATCAAAGAGAAAAGGTTTTTTTATATCTCCAAAAAAATGGGTATATCAACTGCAAAAAAAATTAAATTGTTTGTTTAAAATTTGCATCGGAAATTATTTTGGGTAACTTTAAGAAAAAAACATGAACCCTAAAATTTCAAATGGAATAGAAATTAAGGTTGAAACTCATTATCAACCTGATTTTAGTAATCCTGCAAATAGTGAGTTTATGTTTGCTTACAAAATAACTATTGAAAACAACAATATTTTTACAGTAAAGCTTCTAAGTAGATACTGGAAAATATTTGATAGTAATGGAACTTACAGAGAAGTTGAAGGTGAAGGGGTAGTTGGTGTTCAGCCAGTAATTATGCCGGGTGAAAAATATCAATACATAAGCGGATGTAACTTCAAGACAGAGTTTGGTAAAATGTCTGGGAAATATTTGATTGAAAATCTCAATAACAATCATCTTTTTGAAGTAGAAGTGCCCACATTTATCTTTCAAACACCATTTAAATTAAATTAATCAAGGCTTGTATTTTGCCTTTTCAAGTATCAAATCTGGATTGGTTTTCATTAAATCAGACAAACTAAGCTTCTCATTTTTGTTCATATATTTTTTTACAATCTGCCAACCAACAAAGGATCCGATATTGCCAGGAGATGATTCTCCCAATTCCTGTGTTTTAGGACTTTCACCAATATAATTCTTGATTAAGTTGTAGTTTACAGTTTGTAATAAATTATTCTGAATAAATAGATCCCATACCATAGGTTCATTTTTATAACAATCTTCCAATTGTTCTTTAGAATAACCAATCAACCAATATTCTTCTTTTTCTGGTAAAAATTTGCTCAGTAGGTATAATCTTTTTCCTTTTTCAATCATTTGATTTGCGAGTGTTAATTCATCAAATTTTTCTGGAAACATATCCAATATAATGTTGGTCATACAGTTAACTGAAATCGTATTGGGATCGAATCTTCTGGAGATGTAATTCGGATAGGTTTCGTTCAGCCATGAGGATTTATAAAAAGAAGCCCCAGCTCCGAGATGGTGCTGTAATCCAATGATAAAAGCATCATTACTTAAAATATCACCATATCCATCCAATGGTCCAATATAGGTGATGATTTTTTCAGGAGCTTGTGCTTTTGGAAAATAATATTTCAAATACTGAACGCCTGATTTTATTTCTTTTTCATATTTAGAAAAATCAGAGAAAATTTGCTTTGCTGTATCAAAAAGAAGTTTATAAGCACTTGTAAATCCTATTACATAATTTTTTGTGGTGTCGATATTCCATTTAGGATCAGCATTCAAAATGGTATTTAAATAGTTGATTCCAAATTCAGGATAATCAATCAACAATTTTGAGAATTGCCTTTCAAATTGGACTGAATCCAGTTTAAATAAATCTTTTTCAAATCTCTTGGTATTCATATTTACATGAATATCAGAGACATCAGGATTTTTTCCATGACATGAACAAAAAAATGAAACTATAAACAGGAATCTAAATAATAAACGCATATAAATGAATTATCTTTACAACTATATAATTTATCTTTCGAATGCAAATGTAAACCAAAGCACCCTACAAGCGAAAGATTAACATTGTTAATTAAAGATGAAGATATTCTTAGCCCAGCAAAATTATCTAATCGGTGATTTTGAAAATAATACATCAAAAATCCTCGAGGCAATTGAAGAAGCAAAATTGCACGGAGGAGATTTGATTGTTTTCAGTGAGTTAAGTGTGTGCGGATACCCACCTAGAGATTTTTTGTATTTCAATGACTTTATTGAAAAATCAATTGATAGTATTAATAAAATAAAAGAAGCAGCTAGGGGTATTGCTGTTTTAGTTGGTGCTCCACAAAAAAACGAATCTGTAAATGGTAAAAGATTGTATAACTCAGCCTACTTTTTAGCCGATGGCAAAATTAAAGCAGTGATACAAAAAACATGTTTGCCAACTTATGATGTGTTTGATGAAAACAGGTATTTCGAACCTGCAAGTCAATGGAACATTATAGAGTACAAAGGCAAAAAGATTGCGGTGACTATTTGTGAAGACATTTGGAATCTGGGCGAAAATCCTTTGTATAAAATTTGTCCGATGGATCAGTTGATCTCTCAATCACCTGACTTGATGATTAATCTGTCCGCATCTCCTTTTGATTATACTCATGCTGCAGATAGGAAAGCGATTTTAAAATCAAATGTTGTAAAATATAATCTTCCTGTTTTTTATTGCAATGCAGTCGGAAGTCAGACAGAGATTGTATTTGATGGTAATTCGATGGTATTTGATAAACATGCAAATTTGTGTGGTGCATTGAAATCATTTGAGGAGGAATTTAAAAGTTATGAACTACTTGATGATGGAACAATTAAAGAAGGGGTATTAGAATTAAGTAAGAATATATCCACTGAACAACTAAATCCTGATCAATTAATCAAAGATTTAAACATTGATACTATCTATAATACCCTTGTTTTAGGTGTTAGAGATTATTTCAAAAAGATGGGATTCAATAAGGCGATTTTAGGCAGTAGTGGTGGAATTGATAGCGCTGTAACATTGGCTTTGGCTGTACAAGCTCTTGGAAAAGAAAATGTGTTGGCTGTATTAATGCCATCAAAGTTTTCCAGTAATCATTCAGTTGATGACGCAGTTGAACTGAGTAAAAATTTAGATAATAGACATGAAATCATTTCAATAGAAAATATTAATAACTCATTTTTAAATGAATTGGATTTTTTATTTGAAGGCACAAGTTTTGGTTTGGCAGAAGAAAATTTGCAAAGCAGAACAAGAGGAAATTTATTGATGTCTATTGCAAATAAGTTTGGATATATTTTATTGAATACTTCTAATAAAAGTGAACTCGCAACAGGATATGGTACTTTATACGGAGATATGGCAGGCGGGTTGGGAGTTTTAGGAGATTGCTACAAGGTGCAGGTGTATGAATTAGCAAAATACATAAACAGAAATACAGAGATTATCCCAAATAATATAATAACCAAGGCTCCTAGTGCGGAGTTAAGACCAGATCAAAAAGACAGCGATAGTTTACCAGATTATGATTTACTAGACAAAGTTCTTTATCAGTATATTGAACAACAAAAAGGTCCTGATGAAATCAAGCAAATGGGTTTTGATGATGAATTAGTTGATCGCATATTGAAAATGGTCAATAAAAACGAATACAAGAGAAATCAATTTTGTCCTATCATAAGAATATCACCCAAAGCATTTGGTGTTGGCAGAAGAATGCCTATTGTTGGGAAATATCTTTCTTAAAAAAAAACATGCAAGCAACAGTATATAAATCAACAGGTAGCTGGTATTTTGTAAAAAATGAAAAAGGAGAGTCTTTTAATGCAAGATTAAAAGGAAAATTTAAAATTGATAATATCAGTTCTACCAATCCGATTGCAGTTGGCGATAGCGTAACTATTGAAAATGAAACAGACTCTGAAAGCATTGTAATAGCCGAAATACATAAACGTAATAATTATATCAACAGGGTATCTCCGCATAATAAGAATCAACAACATATCGTTGCATCCAATCTTGACCAGTCGCTTTTATTTGCTACTATTAAAGAACCCAAAACCTCATTAGGATTTATAGACCGTTTTTTAATAACAGCTGAAGCCTATCATGTTCCCGCAATTATTGTTTTTAATAAAATTGATTTGTTAAAGCCTAAAGATGAAGAATATCTTAATTATGTAAAAAGTATTTACGAAAAAATTGGATATAAAATAGTAGAAATCAGTTTGGAAAAAAGAATAGGATTAGAAGAGCTAACTCAATTACTAAAAGATAAAACTACTTTAATAACAGGGCATTCGGGGGTTGGAAAATCCACCTTCATTAATTATCTGTTTCCAGAATTCAAATTAAAAACACAGGATGTGAGCAACTGGAGTGGAAAAGGAATGCACACTACAACCTTTGCAGAGATGTTTGATCTTTCTTTCGGAGGAAAAATTATAGATACACCGGGAATAAGAGAGTTAGGTTTGGTAGATATTGAAAAACAAGAATTATCACAGTATTTTCCGGAGATGCGTGCTTTGTTGAATGATTGTCAGTTTAATAATTGTATGCACATTAATGAGCCGGATTGTGCAATAAAAAATGCTGTTTCTAATAACAACATTCATTCAGACCGATATTATAGTTATTTAAACATTCTAGAAAGTATCAATTCCAAGAGTTATTAAATATCACTATTTAAAGCTTTTCCTTCCTTTATATTTGGAACGACTGCTTGCTCTTATTGCCTTAGGATCTCCTGCCGCTAATTTTTCAGCACCAACAGCTGCGCCACTTGTAGGGCAACCCGATTTAGGAGTTCTTCTAAATAATGAGCAACTGCTTATTAATATTAAAATAGAAAGCCCAAAAATTATTTTCTTCATTTTATTGATTTATTCTTTTTTAAAATTTAGAGATTTAAAGTTAATATTCTTTTTTATAAAAATGGAGTTATTCAATTTCCTTGAACCACGAACTATATTTTACATAGTTGTCTGCAATACGATTTATCTCTCCATGAATTAATTCCTGACTGATGTCTTTAACTTTTTTTGCAGGAATACCTGCATAGATTGAACCTGGTTCAATTTTAGTATTTTCCAAAACCACTGCACCTGCCGCAACTATTGAATTGCTTCCGATTTCTACATTATCCATAACAATAGATCCCATTCCAATTAATACATTTTCATGAATATGACATCCATGAACAATCGCATTATGTCCTATGCTAACATTGTCCTCAATAATAGTTTTTGTTTTTTGATAGGTACAATGAATCACTGCACCATCTTGCACATTTACTTTATTTCCCATTCTGATGCTATTTACATCTCCGCGAATAACAGCATTAAACCAAACACTGCATTGGTCACCCATAACTACATCACCAACAATTGTGGCATTAGGTGCGATAAAACAATTGTTTCCCATTTTAGGATGAATGTTATTTACAGGATAGATATAAGGCATAAATCAATTTTAATCGCAAAGTTATTCCATATCATTTCAAAAAGATAACTTGCAGAATAATAACTTTGAGATCATAAAAATACAAAATGAATAATCGACAATTGTTTTTACAACATATTGGACAAACATCAGAAGCCCCATTATGTTTGAACATTGTAAAAGCAGAGGGTAGTAAAATGTGGGATGCTGAGGGTAAAGAATATATAGATTTGATAGCAGGGATCAGTGTTTGTAATGTGGGTCATCGACATCCAAAAGTTGTTGAAGCCATTAAAAAGCAAGCTGATGAATATCTGCATATTATGGTTTATGGAGAGTTAGTTGAAAATCCACAGGTGCAATACGCAACATTACTTGCAAAATATTTACCTCAACATTTAAATGCTGTTTTTTTTACTGCAAGCGGCAGTGAGGCAACAGAAGGGGCTATGAAATTGGCGAAGAGATACACAGGACGACCAAACATAGTTTCATTTAAAAATTCTTATCATGGAAGTACGCAAGGTGCCTTAAGTGTAATGGGAAGCGAATACTGGCAACAGGCATTCAGACCCTTGCTTCCAGGAATTACTCAGCTTGAATACAATTCAATCGAGGATTTAAATTACATCACCACAGATACCGCTTGTGTAATTGCAGAAACTATTCAGGCAGAAGCCGGTGTAAATCTACCTGATATCAATTGGATACAATCTCTTCGTAGAAGATGTTATGAAACAGGTACTTTATTAATTCTTGATGAAATACAAAGTGGTTTCGGTAGAAATGGAACATTGTGGGCATTCGAGCAATTTGGAATTGCACCCGATATTTTGTTGTTAGGAAAAGCTTTGGGTGGCGGTATGCCTTTAGGTGCCTTTGTTTCAGATAAAAAAATAATGGATTCATTCACTAATAATCCGGTGTTAGGACATATCAATACTTTTGGTGGCCATCCTGTATCCTGTGCTGCAGGCTTGGCTGCATTTAAAGCATTGATTGAAGAAAATATTATTGCAGAGGTAAATAAAAAACAAGAATTATTTACTTCACTACTTAAACATAATCTCATAAATAAAGTAAGTGTAAGGGGCTTGATGATTGCTGTTGCTTTTGATAGCTTTGAAACCAATAAAAAAATAATAGATCAATTGATCGAAATGGGAGTATTCACCGATTGGTTTTTATTTGCATCAAATTGTTTACGAATAGCGCCACCTTTGAATATCAGTGAAGATGAAATAGAAACTTCTTGCAGGATTATACTTCAGGTATTAGATAGTGTTAGTTGATAGGTTTTTCGTTTGTGGTTTATAGCTAGTTGTTTAGCGTTTGCTTAGCGCCTTCGCGTCTTCGTGGCAAAATATTGTTTGCTTGGTTGAATGGTTAATTGACTTGCAATAAAAATCCAACCTCTGAAACAAATGAAACCTTAGAAACCTTCTCATTAAAAATCCAACCCTAAAGAAACATACTGTATTGGTCTTCCTTTGAATAAAACTTCCATTGGCCAGCTGATATCATATTTTACAAAATATCCCAATAATGTACTTCTTGCCCCAAATCCATAACCACCCAAAAAGGGACCTAATCCTTTGGGAATAGATGTTGTACCTGTTGAACTGGTATTTGTTGGTCGTTGTATTTTTTTATAACTGCCATTCCAAGCAGTACCAATGTCAATGAATTGAGTGAGTTGCAAATCATTTAAAAATGCGTTGCTTACTGTTCTGTTAAAAATTGTTGAAACTACGGGTAATCTCAATTCACTATTAATGACCATCGTATTATTACCATTGGCTGCATTTTGAATATACCCTCTCATATTTACTGCCAATCCTTGAAATGCATAATTGCCATCGGGTGCAGGTGAATTGTATGAATTAAAAAATCGTTCTCTTGTTGTACCATCCCCATTGGATACCAGATTGTTTCCAAACATCAGCCATCCATCAACTCCTCCTAAATAGTAAATGAATTTTTGATTGCCCCAACTGAAGTCGCCTGCAGCGCGACCAGCCCAGATAAAGTTTTTGAAAATAGGGTAGTAATATCTTGCATCAAATCCAAAATTGAAAGTGTTTGGACCATTAGCAGTTTTGAAATTACTTACTTGACGATTCCAATCGATATAGCCTTTATATCTTAATCCATTCCAAATGTTATTTGCTTTGTTTAAACTGTTATCATACACAAATTCGATGTGGGTTACAGAATAAAGTGTTTTATCATTTTCAGGAATAATACTGTATTGATCAAATGCAGATACTGATGAATTATCAGACCTAATACCTGTGGTTAATTTAATACTTTTGTTGATGTTGAAAGGGTAAGAAATATTACCTTGGTAAATATTGGTAATTATCTTGCCAGGGTAATAACCTATTGGATTATTGTTTAGATACAACAGTACATCTGCGCCAATAGCATTCCGATAATAAGTCAAACCCCAGTCTAATCTTCTTTTGTAATTTTGATAACTCACCAACCATTCGTTGTCTTTTAAATTAGTTCCAATTTTAAATCCACCAGTAATTCTTTTGTCTTCCATTAAATCAGAAGTTCCCATTGTAATCAAGCCATTTAATGGAGTGTTGCTGCTCAACATGATTGGCCCATATCCTCCTCCATAAGGCTGATATTTATTGAACAAAACATTCGTATTAAATGAAGCTGATCCGTAATCAGTAGAAAATTTTATGGGCTTATATTTAAATAATTTTGCTCTGCTCAAAATATCATCTGATTCATTGATAACTTTAGATTTTA
>JAIXWH010000025.1 GCA_027484165.1 Chitinophagaceae bacterium
GTTGTCTGGTTTTTGTAAATAAGGAACTGCTTTTTTAACAGGCATCTCACAACTTGCGGCGATTGCTGCTGCTGCTGTACTGAACCCTAAATATTTTAGAAAATCTCTTCTTGGAGTTTTGCCTTCAAATAAACCTTCTTTTGAAAGTTCTTCTATTGGAAGCAAATCTTCTTTAAACTCATTCTCACTAGATTGCTTGAAAGAATCTGTTTGTTTAAGCTCTCCAAAACTCTGCCAATATTTGTTATTACTCATAGTTTAATAATTCTATAATTCGGTAATATTTGCTGTAACCTTATTATTAATAGTGACATTTCTGACACTCAGTACCACCAATTTTTTCAACTGTTACGCTGTCCATTTTATGATTTTTGATGTCATTATGGAACTTCTCGTAAATGCTGTAAAATTTATTTCCTTCTCCAGTTTTCTTATCGTAAAAATCAACCTTGCTTTCGCGGTGACAGTTAATACACCATCCCATGCTTAATTCTGTAAACTGATAAACCTCAGGCATTTCCTGAATATTACCATGACAAGTTTGACATTGTTGTTTTCCAACTTTAATGTGTTGGCTATGGTTGAAATAAACATGATCGGGAAGATTATGAACTTTTACCCATGGAATTGGTCTTGCTCCGTCTGGAACACCATCGTTATTGTTATCAGGATTGTATTCTTTCTTTTCAGGATTCCATCCTGCATAAGAGTATAGCTTTTGAATTTCTTCTGTGCCGTTTACATTTGAACCATCTTCTTTTACAATTGGATCTCCCTTGTATTCTTTAATTGATTTATGACAATTCATACAAACGTTTACAGAAGGAATTCCTGCATGTTTGCTGTCTTGTGCACTTCCGTGACAATATAAACAGCTGATTTGATTTGTTCCGGCATGTACTTTATGTGAGTAGTAAATAGGTTGTTCTGGTTGATAGTTCTTCATTCTTCCTAATCCCATTGCGCCACTGATTACAAAATAACCTCCAACTGCAAATAAGATCAGGATCACAGCCATGATGTATGCTTTGTTACGATAGAATGGAACTGGTTCACCACGGTGGATTCCTTCTTTATCATCAGAAAGCTTGCGAAGGTTACTATTTACTTGTAATAAGATGAAAGCGATTAACGCTAATGTTAAAGTAAGAATGCCATAAAGCATAGAATTATCCTCTTCTCCGCTTGATGCTCCATTGGTACCAGACTGCGTAGTTGCTACTGGAGGAGTGTAATCATCAACATATTTCATGATCGCATCAACCTCTTCTTTTTTAAGATTGGCGAATGCTGTCATCACTGTTGGCTTCCACTTTTCAAATAACGACTTGGCATATGCGTCCGATGCAATCATTTGAGCGGGATTGGCAACCCACTTGTATATCCAATCAGGATTTGGAATTCTTTTACTCCATCCTTTCAATGCGGGACCAGTGTAGTCTGCATCTGGCTTGTGACAGTTGGCACAATTCGCTTTAAAAAGCGCTTCGCCATCTGCAGCAAACACATTATTATTGGAGGCAAAAAATAATACAAATAGAAGACTAAGTAAGACTTTTTTGAAAGTTGTTCGATAGCAAATCATATCAGTTATCGGGTCTAGTGTGGAAAATTTCCTTTTTCGGTAGCAAAAGTAAGGTAGGATATTGACAAAATATCAACATTTTGTAAGTTTTTTTTTTTCAATTTTCTATGTAAGTCAATGATTTGTAAAATAGAAGCCCGTCAATTGTCACAAAATTGTAAACAAATTTATTTTTTTAAAAATCTAGTAAAATTAAAAGGATAAATAAATAAGATTTATGCAATTTTGCTGAATGTTTGAAAAATTGCGCCAGCGCTGGAAAGTTAATAGCTTGAATTTATTTCTGATTATTTGCAATTTTGCCCTAGGAGGTAGTGCCTGTGCTTGGTTGGGTAAAAAAATTCTTGCCGCTTTGAGTATCGAAAGAGGTGGATTTGGAGTGATATTGTATATAATTTTAATAACTATTCTATGGCCTATTTGTGTAATTGTAATTAGTGTCCCTCTTGGTCAATACTCTTTTTTTAAAAACTACCTGCAAAGAGTGGGGAAACGTATCGCCGGAAAAAAAGACTAAACTCGGTGTCTTTTATAAAAATAAAAATCATCTGTTAAAGATTTTGTGACTTGAAAAAGAAAGGCTTTTGTGAATTAATATTGCTTTTTAAAAAAATCGAGTTGAGGTTACTCATAATTTTATTTTGTTTTGTTTCAATTGATGTAAACGCACAGGTATTAATTACTGGAAGAGTGTACGACATTTCTAAAATAAACTATGTTGAAAACGTAAAAGTGATAAATAGGGCAGGGGTTTTAGCCTTTACCGATTCTTTAGGAAGATATCATATCTGGACAAACGAGAATGACTCACTTACATTTATTTACAATAATAAGTCTACGCTAAAATTTGCTGTATCCAAAATAACCAATCCCAATCACTTTGATATTTCGCTTCATATCAATGTCATGGGAAAATATCGTGTATTAAACGAAGTAACCGTATTTTCGAAATCTTATCAGCAAGATTCCATTGAAAATAGAAAGCTTAATGCCGATATCTATAGCTTCACTAAGCCGGGGCTTAAGGGTTCTGTAAATCCAGACGGGGGTGTTGGAATAGATTTAAATGAATTCATAAACATGTTTCGTTTTAAAAGAAATAAACGAATACTCGCTTTTCAAAAAACACTGGTAGAACAAGAAAAAGACAAATTTGTTAATTATAAATTCAACAAAATTTTTATTAAAAGAATTACAGGTTTAGAAACACCGTTGCTAGATACATTCATCGTTTGGTATAAACCTTCTTATGAATTTGCGAGTTCCAGTGATGAGGTTGTTTTTAATCAATATATTTTAAATGCCTATAAACATTTTCAAAAAATAATGCCCGTTGTTAACTTTAAAAAATCAATTAAAATGGAATACAATAAACTAACACCCGAGGAAGAATATGTGATTATTAAAAAAGGAACAGAAATGCCTTTTACCGGTGAATACACTAACAATAAAACAAGTGGAACCTATTTATGCAGAAGATGCGATTCGCCTCTTTATTTATCTAAAGACAAGTTCGATTCTCATTGCGGATGGCCGAGTTTTGATGACGAAATAACGGGAGCGGTTAATCGCATTCCGGATGCCGATGGAAGAAGAACAGAGATTGTTTGCTCCAAATGCGGCGGACATTTGGGTCATGTTTTCACCGGTGAACATTTTACAGAGAAAAACACAAGACATTGTGTGAATTCTATCTCCATGAAATTTGTTCCGGAAAAATAACAACAGTACCTTAATAACTCATCAATTTATTTATAGTATCACCCAAACGTGTATACGCCATAAAGTTTTTTTCCAGTTCAATGTTAAAAGGAATTGGCGTGTCTAAACTTGCACATCTTAGAATTGGGGCGTCCAATAAATGGAAACAATTTTCGGAAATCCAGGCTGCGATTTCTCCACCTATGCCTCCCATCAAAGTATCTTCATGTAGCAATAATACTTTTCCAGTTCTTGCAACTGCTGCTTTGATAGCATCATAATCCAATGGCAATAAACTTCTCAAATCAAGAATATCTATTGAAACTTCTGGATGCTTTTTTGCATAATCTAATGCCCAGTGAACACCGGCACCATAAGTGATTACAGAAATATCTTCGCCTGCCTGAACATGCTTTGCTTTGCCGATTTCTATTTCATAATAGTCATCGGGAACCATGGCACTAACGCTTCTGTATAACGCTTTGTGTTCAAAAAAGATGACTGGGTTGGGGTCATTAATTGCAGCAATCAATAAACCTTTGGCGTCAATAGGAGAGGAGGGATAAAGCACTTTTAATCCTGGTGTATGTGTAAACCAAGCTTCATTACTTTGACTATGAAATGGTCCAGCACCAACGCCCCCGCCTGTTGGCATACGAACCACCACATCAGCGTTTTGTCCCCAACGATAATGAATCTTTGCGAGGTTGTTGATAATTTGATTGAAGCCTACCGTTGCAAAATCAGCAAACTGCATTTCCATCATCGACTTATATCCTTTTAAACTCAATCCTAACGCTGCTCCCACAATTGCACTTTCACAAAGTGGCGTGTTTCTGATTCTATCTTTACCAAACTTAACTACAAAACCTTCCGTTACTTTAAACGCTCCCCCGTACTCTGCGATGTCTTGTCCCATCAATACAAAATTATGATGTCGCTGTAATGATTGTTCAAGAGCATCGCTAATAGCGTTGATATATTTTTTTTCTGATTGTGCTCCTGAAAAGATCGGAGGTGCAATAAAACTATTGTCTATGATTGTGTTTGTAGATGGAAGTCTTTTTGCATAAACATCATTCGCCTCTTCATTTGTATTAGGAATTATTGGTTCGGATTCAAAACCAATTTTTAATTCTTCTTCGATATGATTTTTAGTAGCTAATCTGATCTCGGCAACTTCTCCTTCTGATATTATTTTTTCTTTGATTAACCAACTTTCGTAATTCTTAATCGGATCTTTTTTCTCCCACTCTTCAAACAATTCTTTAGGTACATATTTTACACCGCTTGCCTCTTCGTGTCCCCGCATACGAAAGGTCATACACTCCAACAGAAAAGGTTTTTGATTTTGAATGCAATAATCTCTTGCACTTTTTATAGTTTCATAAACTTCTAAGATATTGTTACCATCGATTTGTTTGCCTTCAATTCCGTAACCCACTGCTTTATCGATCAAATTTTTACATCTGTATTGATCGCTAGTAGGCGTACTTAATCCATATCCATTGTTTTCAATAATAAAGATTACCGGCAAATCCCATACAGCAGCGGTATTCAAAGCTTCATGAAAATCACCTTCACTGGTACCACCATCACCCGTAAACGCTAAAGATACCTTCGCTTCTTTTTTTAATTTATGAGCAAGGGCAACGCCATCTGCAATTGCCAATTGTGGACCCAAATGAGAAATCATTCCGCATACATGATGTTCAGCACTTCCAAAATGAAAGCTTCTTTCTCTTCCTTTGCTGTATCCGTCTTTATTTCCTTGCCACTGTTTAAATAATTTATGAAGAGGCATGTTTCTAGAAGTGAATACACCGAGATTTCTGTGCAAAGGCATAATCCATTCGTCTGTATCCAGCGCTTTGGTTGCGCCTACGGCGATAGCTTCTTGTCCGATACCGCTAAACCATTTTGATATTTTTCCCTGACGCAACAACACTAACATCTTTTCTTCAATCATGCGCGGGAATAAGATTGATTTGTATAAATCAATCAGTTGCTCGTTGGTAAGTCCTTTTTTAGAAAATTGCATGGGCGAATTTCTAGATTATTGTTGAAACGACAAAGGAAAGGTTTTTCTACTTTATACTTGAGAAGTTTTTCTTTTTTGTTCAACAGCCCACCATTTAAATGGTGGGCTGATTATTCAAAATAAATAATCTCTCATCAATACACCACCAACTCCCAAAATTGCTCAGGATGCAAATATTTATTCGCCAACTCCATTAGTCGCTCTGCACTAACGTTTTTAATATCATTCACCGAATCATAAAAATATTGCTCATCCAAATGATTCAAAATAATGTTTTTCCATTTTGCCATAATCTGAAACGGTCCGTCCAAATCCCCCAAAATTCCTCCAATCATATAATTACGCACCAGCAACAATTCTTCTTCGCCTATCTTCTCTTCTCTCAATCGCTTCATCTCTTTGTACACTTCTTCTATAGTTGCTTCCGATACATCTTTACCCGCCTCAGTACTGATTAGCCATGCTGATTCCTGTATATGATTTTGGATGTAACTATAGATACCGTAGGTATAACCTTTGTCTTCTCTGATATTACTCATCAACCTCGAACCAAAGAAACCACCGAACAAAGTATTCAACACCATCACTTCTTTAAAGTCGGGATGATGACGATTAGGAAAAGGCTTGGCTATTCTGATAGCACCTTGGACCGCATTGGCATCATTTTGTATTCTGAATTTTTTTTCTGTGGATGGGATAGAGATGATTTTTGGAATTTCAACTGTCTTTTTATTGACTTCTAACTTACCAAAAGTATGATTCAATTTATTCGTCAAATCATCCGGCAATTTACCCGACACAAAAATTTTGCAGTTGCCTTTTAAATAATATTCTTTATAAAATTCAATACAAGCTTCTGTGGTTAAAGCTTCTATATCTTCGAGATTAGTATATACGCCATAAGGATGATGTTCTCCATAAATATAACTA
>JAIXWH010000057.1 GCA_027484165.1 Chitinophagaceae bacterium
ACACCAATCAATAAACTCACAAAATCATATTGAGGTAAAAATGTGGTTGCTGAAATTTGTGCAGACAATTCATCTGTTGTCCAGCCGGTTTTGGCAATGATTTCGGGCGCAAGAAACTGATGTTGGTTTCCAAACTGGTTTCTTAATAATTGAACAGTTTGATATGGAAAGGAATCTTGTAAGGGCACTTGCTCTCCTATCGTGTAACTGTCTCCTAATGCGAGGTATGAATAAGTCATGTTGCAATTTAGGAAATTGTGTGAGGATTTTATCAACAAGATTGGGTAAAATAATTAGACAGCTTTTGAATTTCTTATTTAGTTTTTAAATAAAATTCGCTGATCTTTTTGAACTATTGAATAAGGATTAATTCAACTGAAATCTTAAACAAAACATACATTTAGCCGCTTTTGGTTGGTATATTTGCATGTTGTTAAAAACGAATAATTCACTTAACTTTTATACTTATGGCAGCAAAAACTGACAATTTTCAATCTCCTGATTATTTTGGTGTAGATGAGCTACTTACAGAAGAACATAAACTCATCAGAGAAACCGTACGTAACTATGTAAAGAAAGAAATTTCTCCCATAATAGAAGATTATGCACAGCGTGCAGAATTCCCTCAGCATATTGTAAAACAACTGGGTGATTTAGGTTGCTTCGGCCCTACTGTTCCTGAACAATATGGTGGCGGTGGATTGGATTATATTTCTTATGGTTTGATGATGCAGGAATTAGAGCGTGGCGATAGTGGTGTTCGTTCAACTGCTTCTGTGCAAGGTAGTTTAGTGATGTTTCCTATTTATCAATATGGTAATGAAGAACAACGCAATAAGTATTTACCTAAACTTGCAAGTGGCGAATGGTTGGGTTGTTTTGGGTTAACAGAGCCCAATCATGGAAGTGACCCCGGAGGTATGTTAACTAATATTAAAGATGCAGGCGATCATGTGATTTTGAATGGTGCAAAAATGTGGATCAGTAATGCCCCATTTTCTCAAGTAGCTGTGGTTTGGGCAAAAAATGAAGCCGGCGAAATACAAGGTGTGATTGTGGAAAGAGGTATGGAGGGCTTTACAACACCTACCACTCATGGTAAATGGAGTTTACGTGCCAGTGCTACAGGAGAGTTGGTTTTTGATAATGTAAAAGTTCCTAAAGAAAATATTCTTCCTAATGTAAAAGGATTAAAAGGGCCATTAGGTTGCTTGACCAAAGCAAGATATGGTATTGCATGGGGTGCTATTGGGGCTGCGATGGATTGTTATGACATCGCATTAAACTACAGCAAAGAAAGAATTCAATTTGGTAAACCCATCGGCGGATTTCAATTGCAACAAAAGAAATTAGCAGAGATGGTTACAGAAATCACCAAAGCACAATTAATGAACTGGAGATTGGGTGTGTTGATGAACGAAGGAAAAGTCACTCCTGCTCAAGTAAGTATGGCCAAGAGAAATGCTTGCGAAGTAGCAACCAACATTTGCAGAGATGCCCGTCAAATGTTAGGCGGTATGGGCATTACAGGAGAATACCCTGTTATGCGCCACATGATGAATTTAGAAAGTGTGATTACATATGAAGGAACACACGATATACATCTGCTTATAACGGGAATGGATGTAACTGGGATGAACGCGTTTAAGTAAGATCAGATATGTTTCAGAGGTTTCACATTAGGTTTTAGAAGTTTCAAACGTTTCAGAGGTTAAAAAGGTTCAATATCTCCGAAAGCATTTATGAAAATAACTTCAATTCATAAAACTTATGCAACATTTGAAACTTATTCAACCTTTGAAACCTATTGAACCTCCTGAACTTTTAAAACAAACAAAATGAAAATAACAAACGTTAGTGTCATCGGAGCAGGAACCATGGGAAATGGTATTGCTCATGTATTTGCTCAAACTGGTTTTACTGTAACCTTAATTGATGTGAATGCAAGTCAGCTTGAAAAAGCATTGGCAACCATCTCTAAAAATTTGGATCGTCAGATAGCTAAAGGAGGTTTGACTGAAGAACAAAAGACAGCTACACTCAATAATATTACTACAAATACATCCGTTGCTGAAGGAGTAAAATCTGCGCAATTGGTGGTGGAAGCTGCAACTGAAAATGTAAATTTAAAGTTGGAGATTTTCAAGCAGATGGATGCATCGGCTCCGAGTGGTTGTATTCTTGCAACGAATACATCATCTATCTCCATTACCAAAATTGCAGCGGTTACCAAGCGTCCTGAGTTAGTAATTGGTATGCATTTTATGAATCCGGTGCCTGTGATGAAATTGGTTGAAATTATCAATGGATATGCCACATCAAAAGAAGTGACTGATACCATAAACTCATTAAGCAAACAATTAGGCAAAGTACCTTGTACCGTTAATGATTATCCTGGCTTTATTGCCAATCGTATTTTGATGCCAATGATCAACGAAGCGATTTACAGTTTATTTGAAGGAGTTGCAGGTGTTGAAGAAATTGATACGGTAATGAAATTAGGTATGGCTCATCCGATGGGACCTCTTCAATTAGCAGATTTCATAGGACTAGATGTTTGTCATAGTATTTTAAAAGTACTTCATGATGGATTTGGCAATCCAAAATATGCACCTTGTCCTCTACTAACGAATATGGTTACCGCAGGAAAATTAGGTGCTAAATCGGGTGAAGGGTTTTATATCTACACACCTGGAAGTAAAGAAATCATGGTAAGTTCAAATTTTAAAAAATAATTTATGGTAGATTCTAAATTGATTACAACAAGTAATGCTTTAGAAGGTTATAAAATTACCAACCAATTAGGATTGGTGCAAGGTATTACAGTCCGTTCAAGAAGTGCCATAGGTAATATTGCCGGAGGATTCATGACTTTGTTTGGTGGCAGAAGCACGATCTATACTCAACTATGTGAAACTGCACGTGAAGAAGCGTTTGAATTGATGATACAACATGGTAACAAAATGGGAGCAAATGCGATTATCAATATGCGTTACGATGCCAATGAAGTGATGAATGGAGTAACGGAAGTGTTGGCTTACGGAACTGCAGTGGTTGTTGAAAAAATATAATCTTCACCTCTTTATTTCAAAAAATGCTTTTTGACTTTTTCTTTTGAATTTTTACTTTTTCCTACTTCTCATATCGCTTGGGGTCTAATGCAGAAGGCGACCAAGCTTTTAAAAATTCAGCAACCTTCTTTTTGTCATAGCTTTTATCTCCGTCCTCTAGATACTCAGAGTTTTGAGTATGAATACGCTCTCCATTTTCATTCAAAATAATAAACACCGGAAATCCAAATCTTTGAGGATAGTCGTACTGTTTAAGGATATCTAAGTTTTTATTTTCCTTACTATAATTCAAATGGTACCAAACAAAGTTTTCATTGATCAATGAATCCAAATGTTTGTCGGTTGTACAAACGCTGTGAAACTCTATACACCATTTACACCAGTTGCCTCCGCCCTGTAGCAACACATATTTATGCTCGGCTTTCGCTTTTTGAAGAGCAGCTTCAATATCAGCAGTAGCGTTGGCTTCAGGGTGATAGATTGTCGGCTTTTGAGCCATCAACGATAGTATTGATAAACTTAAACTTATAAGGAGAATAGTCTTTTTCATTTTGTGTTTTTTATTGGTGAAGTTAATAATTATAACCAATCACAACAACAAACAATAATCTACAAACTAACCTTAAACTCTTGAACCTTTAAAATATAAAACTTTAAAAAACCGCAGAGAACATGTGAAAATGAGGTTTTGCAGAGAAATTTCAAAAATATAAAGCAACTAATCTAACTCATTAAACCTATTGAACACATTGAACCTTTTGAAAACACAGAACATACTAAACCTACCAAACATGATATACCTTTCAACTAACCAACTCATAAGACTCTCTAATCATTTCTTTTATCTGCTTAGCACTCAATCTCCCATCAATAATTATCGTATTCCAGTGTTTTTTATTCATGTGATATCCTGGCAAGATGGTTTCTGGGTATTCTTCTCTTAATTCAATAGCTTTTTCGGGATCACATTTTACATTGAATTGAGTCACGACTTCATCGAGTGGTAAAAGTAGAAACATTTTTGTTTTTCTCTTAAAAACCAAAACCGATTCACCAAAAGGAAATCCTTCTGTTACATTGGGTAGCGATAATGCATAGTCTCTAATCTCTTCAATATTCATTTTTTAATTTTAATGAAAATGCCCCTCAATGAAGAGAGGCATTTTTTACTTTTTATTTTTTACTTTACTATCTAACAATAGTTACATCGGTTCTTGTAGTTATTTTTTTACCATTAACCAATGTAAAGTCAATCACTGCATAGTAAGTTCCATCAGGAATTGGTTTTCCATTATAAGTACCCCCCCAGTTGTTGGAGTAATTTGTATTTTGATAAACTTTGTTACCATATCTATTGAAAACATTCACAGTTACATTCTTTAAGCAACTATTGTTATCATATACCACCCATTGGTCATTTATTCCATCACCATTAGGGCTGAATGCATTTCTTACATTAATACATTGATTAACGATATTTACTGAAAGATTATCTGTTGCAGAACATCCTGAATTATCTGTAACTGTAATTTGATAAGTTACTTGTCCGGATGTAGCTACAGGAGTTATGACAGTAGCCAATTGATTATCAGGGTTGCATTCACCAGCTGGCGCCCATAAAACAGATGCCAAAGTACTATTGATTCCTGTAAATATAGCTGTAACAGGTGTGCTACTTCCAGGGAATACATTAATTGGAGCACCTGCATCAATTCTAGGTTGACTAACAGATACTACAATTGGTGTTCTCGGATTACTTTCACATCCACCTACTGATTGAGTTACATAATAAGTTGTATTTCCTGGAGTTGAAGTGTTTGCTGTTGGTGCATTAGAACTTCCTGTTCCTCCATTAGCAGATGAATACCATTGTAATCCTGTACCTGTTGCTGATAGTACAATGCTTGGATCTCCAACACATTTATTGATTGGAGAACTGACTATTGGTGCTGTTGGTATAGAATTAACATTTACTGTCATAGTGGTTGGATTTGAACATTGACCAGCTGTTGGTGTAAATGTGTATGTTGTTGTAGTTTGATTATTGATTGCTGGTGTCCAAGTTCCATTTATACCATTGTTCGAAGTTGAAGGCAATGTAAATGATGCGCCTGCGCAAATGCCCGGAACTTGAGTGAATAAAGGAGTAACGCCTAAATTTACATTAATTGTAACAGAAGTTCTTGGACTTTCACAACCAGAAACTGTTTGCGATACATAGTAAACAGTAGACCCTGCATTTACTGTCGATGGTGTTGGAGCATTTGCATCTCCTGTTCCACCAGTTGCAACAGTATACCACAATAATCCCGTACCAGTTGCAGTTAGAGGGTTTGCTGATGCCCCTTGACAATAATTCCCATTAGATGCATTAGGTGCAGCAGGTGAAGGATTTACTACTACGTTAGTCGATACTCTTGGGCTTTCACCACATGTTAAAGTTTGTGTTACATAGTATGTAAATGTTCCTGCTATAGTTGTTGAAGGTGTTAATGTTGAGACACCTGTTCCGCCTGTTGCACTAGTATACCACAACAAGCCTGCACCATTTGCAGACAATGGATTTGCAGTTGAACCTTGGCAATAGGTAACATCAGGACCTACAGAAGGTGGCGCTGTATTTCCTCCAACTGTTACAGTTATATCTTTGGTTAAAGGACAGTTATTGATTGAGGTAGTTGATGCAACTGTGTAAGTAGTAGTTGTAGCAGGTGATGCAATAACAACCGCACCTGCATTTGTATTTAAACCAGCACCTGTCCAAGTGTAGTTTGTACCTCCTGAAGCAGTTAAAGTAACATTTGAACCAGCACAAATAACGGGGTTAGATGGTGTTACATTCAAAACAGAAACGCCTCTGATTGGATCAATTCTATAACCACAAGAATCTCCTGCATATCCATCAAACATGAGAAAGTAAGTTTGTCCTGCTGTCAATCCTGAAGCTGTAATTACTCTTGGAATATTACTTTGTACTATTGGACTGTAACAGCCATATCCAGTAACAGCTCCAGAGCCACATGCAGTGGTTGAATAGAAGAACATTTGAATTCCTAAATTATCTCTACTATCAGTTACCCATACATTGAAGGCAACGGTATCAGATGATGCAACAAATGAGATGAAAGAGTTGTTTTCAATTGAACCACAAAATGCTGCTGACAATGCTGGCCAACTATCAGGAGTATAAATATTATCATCTGTATTTCCACAATATCCATTAAAGTTACATATTGGAGTAGCGTTTGGACATGTATTACCTGCAGGTTGGTTTGAGATACAAGTAGGTAAAGGTGCAATAGTAGATACACAAATTCCAAAATCACCATTGTTGTTGTTTCCATTTTCCCACATTCTCACCCATAATGTTGAACCTGGTGCAAGATTAGATAATAGAATTTGAGGCATATTACCTGCTCCTGTATTATCATCACAAGCTAATAATGCTAAATTGCTACAAGATGACCCTGTATAGATTGCCATACCACCATCTAGCATTACATCAGCCTGAGTATCGAATATCAAGCTTGTACTGAATTGAGGTACCTGAACTGTAAACCAAACATCTCCCCCACTGTATCCTGCACATCCTGGATCAGGCATACCTGTTGAAGTTGTTGCACCATCGTTTGTATAAGTTTGGAACTGACAAGACGTATTTACTGTTAATGGAAAAGATGTACAAGGATCATCATTTGTTGGTGGAGGTGGTGGTAAAGTAACGCACAATCCAAAGGTTCCATTGTTATCGCCTCCATATTCCCATGCTCTGATCCAAACTGTATCCCCAGGAGTCAAGCCGGCCAAATTTAATTTAGGCATTAATCCTGGGCCGCTGTCATCATCACAATCAAGCAAAGTTAAATTTCCACAACTGCCTGTGTAAGCAGCTAATGCAGGGTCAAGTACTACACCTACTTCCCCGTTGATAATCATACCTCCTGAAGGAGGTACTACAACGCTAAACCAAACATCACCACCTTGATAATTCGCACAACCTGGTGCTGGAACCCCTTGAGTTGAAGAAGCATTCTCATTTGAATAAGTTTGAAAATTACATGAAACATCAGGTGTCAAAGGAATTGCATTACATGGTTCATCATTTGCTGGTGGCGGAGGTGGTGTTGTAATACAAATATCAAAATCACCGAATGTATTATTACCAAATTCCCAGAATCTTACCCAAATGGTATCGCCTGGATTCAAATTGTTTAATACGATTTGAGGCATATTACCTGCCCCTGTGTTGTCATCACATGCTAACAGATTCAAATTGTTACAAGTACCAGAATAAACAGCCATTCCACCATCAGTGATTTCACCTGTTTGAGTATCAAATTTTAATCTTCCGGTAGGAGGAACAACCACTTTAAACCAAACATCTCCACCCAAATAACTTGCACAACCCGGATTAGGAACTGATGTTGAACCGGTAGAACCATCATTCGAGAAAGTTTGCGGAGTACATGTTACATCTGAAGTTAAAAGTACAGCTCCACAAGGTTCGTCATTTGCTGGTGGTGGTGGAGGAAGAGTTACACACAATCCAAAATTACCATTGTTATCATTTCCAAATTCCCAGAATCTAACCCATACAGTATCACCTGGTATTAATCCACTGGCTTGAATTTTAGGCATCAATCCATTAGGACTTGAATCATCATCACAAGCAAAAAGTGTTAAATTATTACAAGATCCGGTATATAAAGCCATACCACCATCAGTGATTACATCTATCTGTGTGTCAAAAACTAAACCTCCAGCAGCTGGAACAACAACAGAGAACCATACATCTGAACCTTGATAGGATGAACAACCAGGAGCTGGAATATTCTGGGATGCAGATGCATTCTCATTGGTGTAAGTTACATAGTTACAGTTGATATCTGGTGTAATTGCAATTGCATTACAAGGCTCATCATTTGCTGGAGGAGGAGGTGGAATGGTTACACAAATGTCAAAAGTTCCGTTATTGTCATTACCATACTCCCACACTCTGATCCAAACCGTATCGCCTGGTGTTAAACCATTAGCTGATAATATTGGCATTAAACCTGGACCACTATCATCATCACAATCAATTAAAGTAAGGTTACCACAGTTTCCTGAATAGATTGCCATACCTGCATCATCAACTACTCCTGCTTGAGTGCTGATATTCAATCCTCCTGTAGAAGGAACAATTGCTGTGAACCATACATCACTTCCTAGATAGTTTGAACAACCTGGAGCAGGTGCTCCCTGAGTATTTGTTGCAGTTGAATTATCAAAAGTTGAATAGGTGCAAGAAGTTCCAACAGGCAAAGGTGTTGCCCCACATGGTTCATCAAAATTAGATCCTGGAGGAGG
>JAIXWH010000053.1 GCA_027484165.1 Chitinophagaceae bacterium
CTTGCATGGCATGCAAGGGGTCACGAGTTCGACTCTCGTAATCTCCACTATAAACCCTTAACTAAAGAGGGTTTATTTTTTTGATTTATTTCTAAATCAAAAATTCTTCTCTTTAAATTGGTTTACTCAATATCATAGATTTGCATAAAATAAATTTAGTATGAATAGCACTAAGGGTTTCTCTGTTAAATCATGCTTGCTGCTATGTTTATTATTGAGCTGTAAAGGTTTACTGGCTCAGGAACTTTTAAAGGATTCAGTAGGTCTTAATAGACTTGATGAAGTTGTTATTTCTGCTAATAAATCTATCGAGTCCAAAAAAAATATTGCCCAGCAAATTCAGGTATTAAACACGGATTTTATTCGAAGTCAACAATCTCAAACTACTGCAGATCTTTTAAACAGTTCCGGAAATGTATTTGTACAAAAAAGTCAAATGGGTGGTGGTAGTGTTGTAATTAGGGGGTTTGAAGCCAATAGAATATCTCTAGTAATTGACGGTGTAAAACTGAATAATATTATTTACAGAAGTGGTCATTTACAAAACATTCTTTCGATGGATAATAACTATTTGGATCGTGTAGAGATTCTTTATGGGCCATCTTCAACTATTTATGGAAGCGATGCGTTAGGAGGAGCAATTTATTTATCTACTAAAAAATTAAATTTTGCAACCGATGATAATAAGAGATTACTTAAGTTGAATGCCTGCTCAAGATTCAGCTCTGTTAATAATGAAACTACAAATCATATCGATTTTAACATCGCAAATAAAAGGATATCATCATTAACTTCTTTTACATATTCGCGTTTTGGTGATTTGAAAAGTGGTAAAAATAAAAACCCTTTTTATGATAAAATATATGGGGAACGAAAATTTTATGTTGAAAGGATAAATGGTGCGGATGTTTTAGTTACAAATGAAGATCGGTTTTTACAAGTTCAAAGTGGTTACAATCAATACGATTTATTACAAAAGTTTTTATTTAAACAAGCAAATCATAGCTCACATGGACTCAATATTCAATATTCGAATTCTTCTGATGTGCCCAGATATGATAGACTAACCGATACAACAGCTTCCGGATTGAAATTCGCTCAATGGTATTATGGTCCGCAAAGAAGAATACTAACTGCTTACGATTTTAATTTTGAAAATAAATCATCTTTATTTAATAATGTTCACCTAGGACTTAATTATCAATCAGTAAAAGAAAGCAGACATACAAGAATATTCGGTAGCAATTCATTGTTAAATCGAATGGAAGATGTAAAAATTTTAGGATTGAATCTCGATCTTATACAGCAATTAAAGCACCATAAAATAAGATGGGGAATCGATGCTCAATATAACAAACTTAAATCTACTGCTAATGAAGAGAATATTGTAACCGGTGCGTTAAAGCCATTGGATACAAGGTATCCTGATGGAGATAACGCCATGTTCAATGCTGCACTGTATTTTTCACATACATGGAAATTAAGTAATGATTTAACATTAACCGATGGTTTGCGGTTGGGCTTCACTTCTCTGCATTCTACTTTTGTGGATACGAGCTTTTTTCATTTCCCATTTGATAAAATGGATCAAAAACATTTTGTCTATTCAGGAAATATCGGTTTGATTCATTCACCAACAGATGACTTGAAGTTCTCACTTTTGTTATCAACAGGATTTCGCGTTCCCAATGTTGATGATTTGAGTAAGGTATTTGAGTCAGCACCAGGTCAAATTATAGTTCCCAATGAAGAGTTAAAACCTGAAAAAACAATTAACTACGAATTAGGTATTGAAAAGATATTCAATAAAAAAACTGTTTGGGAAAATTCGATTTATTATACTGATTTTATCGACGGCATTGTTACCTCGCCTTTTTTGTTTAATGGGAAAGATTCTATTTTTTATCAGGGTGCTTATAGCCAAGTTCTTTCTAATCAAAATCAAAGGAAGGCCTATTTGTTCGGACTTTCATCAAATATAAAATCATACTTATCATCATGTTTTTCTTTACAGTTTAAGTTGAATTACACCTATGGCAGAATAAAAACAGCTAGTGGGGAAGTCCCCCTAGATCATATTCCTCCATTAACTCTTAATTTTAAAGTAGGTTATACCTCTAAGCGATTTAATGCCGATTTTATTATTAATTACAATTCAAGAAAGAAGATAACGGATTACTATTTAAACGGTGAGGATAATGAGCAGTATGCTACGCCTGAAGGCATGCCAGCCTGGGTTACTGCAAATCTTCATTTGACCTATAAATACAAAAAGTATTTTACTGTAAAAACAGGGATAGAAAATATTTTTGATACACAATACAGAACATTTGCAAGTGGCATAAATGCGCCAGGAAGGAATGTTTTCGTTTCATTGATTTTTAATAAGTAATTTTAAAGATAAAATTCAACTTCATGAGTAACTCCGAAATACAATTTCTTGACGGGCCCCAAAGTAGATTTACTGAATTCAGATTTACTTTAAATGTATTGTATCAGTTCATCAAAGGGTTTAGAAAACTCCACTTCGTTGGTCCATGTGTTACTGTTTTTGGCTCTGCACGATTTGATGAACATCATGAGTATTATAAAAAAGCGAGAGAACTTTCAGGTGAGATTGCAAAATTAGGGTTTACAATAATGACGGGAGGTGGTCCCGGAATAATGGAAGCTGCCAATAGAGGTGCAAAAGATGTTAATGGAAGGAGTGTAGGATGTAATATTATTCTGCCATTCGAGCAACATGAAAATAAATATCTGGATAAATCAGTAAGCATAAAATATTTTTTTGTTAGAAAGACCTTGCTTATTAAATACTCTTATGCATTCGTGGTTATGCCTGGAGGCTTTGGAACTATGGATGAGTATTATGAAGCACTTACCTTGATTCAAACCGGTATGCTGAATCAGTTCCCAATCATCGTTTTTGATAAAACTTATCATAAAGAACTCATCGAACATATAGATTTGATGAAGTCCAAAGGAACGATATCTGAAAAGGATCTTGAATTGTGTTTGTTTACTGATTCTATAGAAGAGTCTATTAAGCATCTTAAAGAAAATGCAATTCAACGTTTTGGTTTGAAGCATATTAAGACAAGAAAGTTTAAATGGTGGCTCTTTGAAAGAGGCTATTAATCTAGTAACTTTACAGAATGCCAGAATTTAACTACATAGATATCATTGGATGGATAGCAACTGCCCTTACATTGCTGTCTTTTATGGCCACTAAAATGACAATATTAAGATTGATTAATTTTATAGGTTGCGTTTTTTGGGTGGCTTTTGGAATTCTGAATAAAACCAATCCAATTATTGTAACCAATATAGTGATTGCAACTATTCATACCATATGGTATTATAAATGGAAGTTTCAAAAAAATAAACTATCTAATATATGAGCATACTTAATCAAATAGCAGAGTACCTATATTTAAAGAAAAAAGATCCAAATGCAAAGTCTACTCAATGGATGAAGTATATGCATGGCATCAATAGATTATCAATAATTTTATTTTTAATTGCTTTAGTAGTAATTGTAGTTAAGTTGCTTTTGCGCTAGTTTGCATGAATTCTAAAATGAAGTCCGCTGCATTTTTAGAAGCAAGTCCACCCTTGCTTAATAAAGATTTTAATTGGATGTAATCTGCTTTAATCTGTTCTTTTCTATTAGTATCATTGAGCAACAATTGTAACTCATGTATTAAATTTTCTTTATTGAGGTCTTGCTGAATGAGCTCTTTAACTACTTCTTTATTCATAATTAAATTAACAAGTCCAATAAATTTTATTTTTATCAAACGCTTTGCAATTTGATATGAAATACTGCTTCCTTTATAACATATAATTTCAGGCACCCCAAACAAAGCAGTCTCAAGTGTAGCAGTTCCACTTGTAACTAAAGCGGCAGAAGAGTGATATAATAGCTCGTAGGTTTTATTCTTAACTGTAGAAACATTTTCATAATCTTTTAATATTCCAGAGTAAAATGAATCATCAACGCTTGGTGCTTTAGCCACAACAAATTGATAATCTTTAAAATGTTTGGTTACTTCTAGCATGATGGGAAGCTTTTGAAGTATTTCTTGTTTCCTGCTTCCCGGTAGTAATGCAATGGTTTTTTCAAATGGCCAATTATTTTCAATCTGTTTGTACTTGTCAATAAAATTCTCAATAACTTCTACCAATGGATGCCCAACATATTCCACAGCATAATCCCATTTTTCATAAAATGATTTTTCAAATGGAAGAATAACTAACATTTTGTCAATGTATTTTTTAATGTTATGTATTCTATTCTCTTTCCATGCCCAAATCTGAGGAGAAATATAATAAATAACTTTAAATCCTTTTAGCTTTGCCCATTTGGCAATTCTTAGGTTGAAACCAGGGTAGTCAATTAATATAATGGTATCAGGTGCAAAGGTTTCAATATCATTTTTACAAAATGATATGTTACTTAAAATGGTAGGTAAGTTCTTGAGTACTTCTGTAAAGCCCATAAAAGCCAAATCACGATAATGCTTGATTATTTTAGCTCCAGCTTTTTCCATTAAATCTCCACCCCAGCTTCTTATTTCAGCTCTCGCATCTCGTTTAATCAACTCTTTTATCAAATTACTCCCATGTAAATCTCCACTAGCTTCTCCTGCGATGATATAATATTTCATTGTATTGATTTCTGTGTCAAATTTAACTATATTATTATAATATGCTCAAAAGTATAATTCAAAGGTTTTTAATTCTTATATCGATATTGTCAATACCTTATGTATTGTTTTTAAACTAATGATATGGCATCATTGCAATTCGTTTAAATTATTTTTATTAGTGTATTGTATTTTCGCTTCTAATTGTTAACTTGATTTATCTTCTTTTAAAAATTTGAGATGAAATTTATTGTAAGATTTGTTTTGCTTTTATTATCAGTATTTATTACTTCAAATGAGTGCTTTGCTCAACATATTAATGCAAAGCAACATAAAAAACAAGAAAAAAAAGGGGAAAGAATTTATAGGGGAATAGCCAGTTTTTACAGTAATGAATTTGTTGGCAAGAAAACTGCTAGCGGAGAAAAATTTAGTCAGATTAAACTTACTGCAGCCTGTAATATTTTGCCATTGGGCACTACTGTTATTGTTACTAATTTGAGTAATGGGAAAAAAGTGAAAGTTAAAATTAATGACCGCTTAAATCGAAAAAACAAAAGGCTCATAGATTTAACTTTAGAGGGCGCAAAGAAATTAGATTTTATAAATAAAGGATTAACTCGAGTAAAGATTGAAGTGTGTAAAAAATAAAATTTATTTGTACTGATATTCAAGTTTACCGATTAATTTCCCTTCCTTGGAGTAAATTCTTTCCATTGCTTTCAAATCGTTATCATAAGAGTATTTCCAAACAAGAAAATTATCATTACTATCTTCAGTTGTTGTCATTTGGGAGATCTTACCTAAGCTGTTATATTCGAAAATATAATCTGCTATTAGTTTTTGCTTATATTCATTTGTATGTACAATGTCTGAAATTTGATTGGAGCTGGTGTAATAGTAGTAGTATTTTGAAGCATCTCTAGTATCTTTTTCAATTGCAATTTGATTATTTTCATCGCTAGAAAAAATAACAGTACTGCTGTCTTTTAGATTTTTTATTCTGTACATACGTTCTGGTAATACACTGTTGTCAGGATATAGGTATAGGTGCTCTTCATTTAATTTGTTTACGAAGTCATCATCATTGGATTGAGAAGTGGTGATTATTTTAATCAGTCTTTTGTTATTATCATACAAATATTCATTTGTAGTTACAACTATATCAGAGCTGTCGTATGTTTTTATTAATTGGTTATTGTCGTTAAAATAAGAGATAAGCACTGATTTACTGGTTCCAATTGATTTAGTGTAAAGTGTGGTCTTCTTGTAATCTTTAGATATTTTTTTCTCGCAATAAAAACCTGGGCTATTCTCCCCATTACTTTCAATACTGTTGATTTTTACATGATGGATACCTGCTGATTTATAGGAGTCCATTTCTTTTTTTGCTTGTATGGTACTAACAATATCTTTATAATAAAACTGTGAATAGCTATCACAAAAAATAAACAGCATCAAAATGTTTAACCCTAATGTTCTTTTCATTGTTCTAAATTAAAGTGTAATTTACAAATCTATAATGTAATATCAGATGATTTTCTGTTTTATAATAATATAAAAAAAGAGAATAAATTACACATTCAATTTTAAATTTCATTTATGAATCAAGCAGGTGAGCAGTTTTTAAGATTAATAAAGATTATGGACGAATTGAGGGAAAAGTGTCCATGGGACAAAAAACAAACAATTGATTCATTACGTCATCTTACAATAGAGGAAACCTATGAATTGACTGATGCGATCTCTGATCAAAACTGGAATGGGATTAAAGAAGAACTTGGTGATTTATTATTGCATATTGTGTTTTATTCCAAAATTGCTGTTGAAAAAAATGAGTTCAAGATTGAAGAAATGATTGCGAATGTATGTGAAAAATTAATTGTCAGACATCCACATGTATACGGTGATGTAAAGGTTGAAAATGAAGAAGACGTAAAACAAAACTGGGAAAAAATAAAATTAAAAGAAGGTAAAAAATCTGTTCTTGGGGGAGTGCCTAAATCCTTACCTTCAGTAGTTAAAGCAATAAGATTACAAGAAAAATCTCAACAAGTTGGCTTTGAATGGGAAAATGCCGGTCAGGTATGGGATAAGGTTGAAGAAGAAATTCAAGAGCTGAAAGAGGCAATCCATTCATCGGATTTAAGAAAAATAGAAGATGAATTTGGGGACGTTATGTTTTCAATGGTGAACTATGCTCGATTTCTTAAAATTGATGCTGAAAATGCACTAGAAAGAACTAACAAGAAGTTTATTCAGCGATTTACTAAAATGGAGGAGCTGGCATCTCTACAAAACAAAATGCTGCATGATATGTCTTTGCAGGAAATGGACGATTTATGGAATAAAGTAAAGCATCTTTAAATTTAAACACCTTTGAATTTTCTGATTTCTTTAATGTAGTTTTCAAATTCTGCTAAGCTGAAACTGCTCAAATTATTTGCTTTGGTAACCATCGCTTTTTGTGCTACCCATACACCATAATTGGTATCATCAATCCCTTCTATTTGATGGGCGTCTGGATTTATGGAAATCAAAACACCTTTATCTATCGCGTAGTTGATTTGACGCCAATCAATATCCAAGCGGCTCGGGTGAGCATTTAATTCAATTACGACTTTGTTTAAAGCACAGGCGTCAATAATCTCTTTATGATTAACGGGATATCCAGGCCTGCTTAATAATAAACGACCCGTCATATGTCCTAATATTGTTGTATAGGGGTTGTGGATTGCATTTAATAATCTTGACATGGCCTTTTCTTCGGTCATTTTAAGATTGCTATGAACAGAAGCTATAACAAGATCAAAACTTGACAGTACTTTATCTTCATAGTCAAGTTTCCCGTCATTTAAAATATCGGATTCAATACTCTTGAATATTTTAAATGGTGCCAATTTTTCGTTCAATTCATCAATGTAGTTGTGTTGAGCCCTGATTTTTTCAACGGAAAGCCCCTGAGCATAAAAGGCCGATTTACTATGGTCGCTCATTACCAAGTATTCAAGTCCCTTTTGAATACAAGCTTTCGCCATTTCCTCAATGGTATTGCTTCCGTCACTCCAGTTGCTGTGACTATGAATAATTCCTTTGATCTCGTCGGGTTGAATAACTTCGTTTAGTTTATTGTTAACATGATTTTCCAAAATGGCAGGGTTTTCTCTAAGAAATGGAGGCGTATAGGGGAGCCCTAATTTCTCGAAATAATCGTTTTCAGAATTATAACTAGTTAGATTTTGGTCAGTTTTTTTAGAAATTACATCCCAAAACTCAGGGCTTGAAGTGTATTTGATTCCATTTTCAATGTAAGAATTCAATGGTGTGGAGTATAGTTTGACATTAACACCAAATAACGTACTCAACAAAATATAATTTTCAGTTTCTTCCTTAATATTAAAATCTTCAACATGTCCTAATACTGATTTAATGTCTTGAATTTCTAAATCAATAAGAAACTCGAGTTCATTGATGATTTCTAATTGTCGTTTAAACGCGCCCGTAATTTCGATTTTGTTTCCAGGAAATAGCTTTAATAAAAAGGAGTATAAATCATCACTAATCAATTTAACTTGTGCATATAAGAGACTGCCTTTGTTTTTAAAATAAAATTCAATACTGTCAATCACATTTTGTTGTGTTTTTTCACCAAAGCCTTTGTATAGTTTTAATCTGTTTTCTTTACAGGCATAAAGTAATTCTCCAATAGTTTCAATTTCCATTTCCTTCCAAATGGTATTTATTTTTTTTGGACCAATGCCTTTTATTTTGAGCATTTCAATAATGCCATGGGGGGTTTTTGCGATAATTTCTTCCAATGAAGATAATTTTTCGGTCGACAGTATTTCAATGATTTTTTGTGCAGTTGAACTTCCGATTGCAGGCAATGAAGCAATTTTATCTACAGGCAATGTTGATAGTTGTACAGAAAGTTTTTCGATACTAAATGCTGCAGAGGAGTAGGATTTAGATTTGAAACTGTTTTCTCCATGTATATCCATCAACTTCGATAATAGAGAAAAGTAATCTGCAATTTGATAATTATCTATCATGATATAAATGTCTTCTGATTAAAATAGCTGTAGAAAAATAAATATAAATCAATAAACTATAAAAATAAAGATAAGCTGTAATTCAATGCTGTATTGATTTAGTAGGGGGTGGGGAAGTGTAAAAAAAAGTCCCGGTAAAAACCGGGACCAGTATCATTTGCTGTTTAAGCAAGTGAAGCTTACTTCTTCTTAGGAGCAGCTTTTTTAGCAGCTTTCTTAGGAGCAGCTTTTTTAGCAGCTTTCTTAGGAGCAGCTTTCTTAGCAGCTTTTTTAGGAGCAGCTTTCTTAGCAGCAGCTTTTTTTGGAGCAGCTTTTTTTGCTGGAGCAGCTTTCTTAGCAGCAGCTTTTTTCTTTGTAGCCATGTTTTAAAATTTTAATGGTTAGTAAATAATACTTAAAATTAAATATAATTTTTAAATTACCAAAAAAAAATAAAATTTTTCTAAAAAAAATTATACGGTAGCTACAGAGACAATAGTTTTATCTCCTTTTGATTTTCTGAATTCTACAACTCCATCAGCCAATGCGAAAATGGTGAAGTCTCTTCCAACTCCAACATTTTTACCAGGATGGTATTCAGTTCCACGTTGACGTAAAATGATGTTACCTGCATTAGCAGATTGCCCACCATAAATTTTCACACCTAATCTTTTACTTTGTGAGTCACGTCCGTTTTTTACGGAGCCTTCACCTTTTTTATGTGCCATTGTTTAAGTTTTGAATTTTGAAATAAATTATTTCAAAAATTATTTAAGCAATTGCAGTTACTTTAATATGAGTATACTGCGTACGATGTCCGTGTTTCTTACGGAAACCTTTTCTTCTTTTCATTTTAAAAGCGATTACTTTATCACCTTTAATGTGGTCATTTACAATTTCAGCTTTTACAACTGCGTTTACGCTTGATCCGCTATTGATGCTTCCACCATTGTCTGTAAATAAAACATCTTTGAATTCTACTGAATCTCCGGTTTTACCTTCAATGTGAGGAACATACAAGCTGTCTCCTGCTTTAACTTTAAATTGTTGACCTGCGATTTTTACTACTGCTAACATAACATCCCAAATTTAGGAGTGCAAAGGTATAGGATTTAACTTGTTTTTCAATATGATTTCAAATCTTTTTTTTCGTCTTTTTTAAATTTCATCGATTTACCCCCAAAAATACTTCAGATTAATGTATTAGTTTAAGTAATACTGCTCTATTTTATTCAATTTCAATTAGTTTGAAGATTCGCACTTAGTTCAATCATTTCTGTCTATTTTCGCACTCTTATATGAAAAAAGTTTTAAGATTTATACAGATAATATATAATATATATGCATTTATCCTATTTTTTGCTTTTGTATTAATTGTATTTCCAATTGCTTTGCTCTCACTCTTGTTGCCAAAAAAACAAAGAGGGAATCTAATCTATCAAATTAGTCGCTTGATTATTGATGGAATCTTTCTTTTGTTGTTTATTAATCATGAGATTATTAAAGAACAACCACACGATACTAAAAAGCCTTCAATTTTTGTTTTTAATCATATCTCTTATCTTGATGCTATTGTTATTTTAAAAGCAATTCGAAATCAACATATCAGAGGACTGGGAAAGGCTGAGATTGGATCTGTTCCGTTATTTGGATTGATCTACAGTAGTGCTGTGATAATGGTTAAACGTAAAGATCCAGCTGATAGGGCAAGGAGTGTTAGTGATTTGAAAGAGGCTATTAGTAATAATATTTCAATTATTCTGGCTCCTGAAGGTACATTTAATGAAACGAATAATCCATTGATTAATTTCTATGATGGAGCTTTCAAAATTGCAATTGAAACTCAAACTCCGATTAAACCCTTACTTTTTTTAGATACTTATGATCGACTAAAATACAGCTATTCATTATCGCTCACTCCAGGTAAATCAAGAATTGTTTATCTTGAAGAAGTTTCAGTAGAAGGATATTCTCTCGAATCATTACCTCAGCTGAAACAAAAAGTTTACGACATCATGGAAGCCGGATTGATAAAATACAAAGCTTCCTGGATAAAAGTTTAAAAAAATGGATGGGACAAATAATACACTTTTTGGCGAAAGCAACTCGGGCTTTTGGGCTGAAGTTATTTTACCACTCGCATTGCCTAATGTATACACTTATGAAATTCCAAAACATCTTGTAGCTCAATCGCAAATTGGATGCCGAGTAGAAGTTGTGTTTGGTAAGAATAAAAAGTATTCCGGAATTATCAAGTATGTTCTCAATCAAAAGCCTCCATACGCTACAAAACCATTATTAAATGTATTGGATGACCAGCCCATCATTTATCCTCAACAGCTGAAACTCTGGAATTGGATCAGTGAATATTATATGAGTACAGAAGGTGAGGTTATGGCTGCAGCTTTGCCTGCTAATTTTAAATTGAACAGTGAAGCTATATTGGTTTTTAATGAAGATTTTGGAGAAGATTTTTCTTCGCTAAATGATGAGGAGTTTATTGTGGCGGAAGCATTGTTGATAAAAAAACAATTGCAGTTACTTGAAGTGCAATTATTGCTAGATGCATCGCATGTTTATCCCATCATCAAAAAGCTAATTGAAAAAGAAGTTTGTTTTATCTGGGAAAAATTAAATGAAAAGTATAAAGCTAAAAAAGAAACTTTCGTCATCCTTCATCCTCAATTTAATGATGAAGATAAGTTAATTCAACTTTTAAACGATTGGAAAGGCGCGCCAAAACAAATGGAATTGGTTTTGGCCTTTCTTCATTTGAAAAAAACAGAAGGGAATGTTTCAAAAACTGCATTATTAAAAAAAGCAAACGCATCTTCAGCTCAGCTTAATGCTCTTTGTGAAAAAAATATTCTGGTTGCAGAAAAAAGAAATGTAGACCGAATTAAATTAATCCCAAAGAATCTGAGTATTGATTTTGAATTATCGGAAAAGCAGGAGCAATGTTTTTTCGAATTAAAATCAACTTTCATTGAAAAAAATGTAACCTTATTACATGGGGTTACTGGAAGCGGCAAAACACTCCTTTACATTAAATTGATCGAAGAGTATATTTTAAAAGGAGAGCAGGTGCTGTATTTATTGCCAGAGATTGCCTTAACAACACAAATCATCAGAAGACTTCAGAAGCATTTTGGAGGGCATATCGCTATTTATCATTCCAAATTCAATGATCAGGAAAGAGTGGAGTTATGGAATAAAGTAAAAAATCAGGAAGTGAGTGTTGTGCTCGGAGCGAGAAGCTCTTTGTTTTTGCCTTTTAATAATTTAGGCTTTGTTATAGTTGATGAAGAGCATGATGCATCTTATAAGCAACAGGATCCTGCCCCAAGATATAATGCCAGAGATGCAGCAATTTATTATGCATCTTTGTTTGAAGCCAAAGTGCTTTTAGGAAGTGGAACTCCATCTCTAGAAAGTTATTATAACGCATTGCAACAAAAATATGGTTTGGTGAATTTGCATGAGCGATACGGAGGGATTCAATTGCCATCAATAGAAATTGTAAATACACGTCAAGTGGTACAGAAAGGTAAAGTGATGATCAGTCCTCAATTGAAGGAGGCCATTCAAACGGCAATGGATGAAAAAAAACAAGTCATTTTATTTCAAAACAGAAGAGGGTATAATCCTTATTTGATTTGTGGAAGTTGCGGATTTATTCCTCAATGCGATCATTGCGATGTCTCTTTGACCTTACATAAATACAGCAACAAGTTACATTGTCATTATTGCGGAAGCACCTATCCTAAATTAATTACCTGTACTGCATGTGGCAGCAATAATTGGGTGGAGAAAAATTTCGGTACTGAAAAAATAGAGGAGCAACTGGAAGAAGATTTTGCAAATTACAATATTGCCAGAATGGATGTGGATAGTGTTAGAGGGAAAACAGCTCATGATACTTTAATTCAAATGTTTGAACAACATCGCTTCGATATGCTTGTGGGTACACAAATGGTAGTTAAAGGACTCGATTTTGATAAAGTGAGTTTAGTAGGAATTCTGGATGCGGATGGTTTGTTGAGTTTTGCTGATTTTAGGGTAAATGAAAGAGCTTTTCAATTGATGGAGCAGGTGAGTGGAAGAGCAGGCAGAAAAGGGGCTCAGGGTAAAGTGTTGATTCAAACCATGAATGTAAAGCATCCTGTGATTCAGTTTGTACAACAACATGATTTCAGTGCTTTTTTTCAGTTTGAAATACAAAGCAGAAAAGAGTTTTTGTATCCTCCTTTTAGTCGATTGGTAAATCTTACTTTGAAGCATAAGGATAATGATACGGTTAAAGAAGCTTCAAATAAATTGGCAGAATCTCTAAGAACCGATTTTAAAAATCATGTTGTGGGGCCCGCAGCGCCAATAATCGGCAGGATGCGCAATCAATACCTGATGGAAATAATGATAAAGTTACCAAAAGATGGAGCGGTAAAATATAAAAAAGTGATACAGCATCATATTAATTTATTATTGGTTGAGAAAAAATTCAAATCAATTACTATTATTGCAGATGTAGATCCAGCTTAATTAATTTGAATATACAAACTAACATATCATTAAAGCAATACAATACATTTGGCATTGATGTGTCTGCTAAATATTTATTTGCATTTTCATCTTCAGATGATCTGCAATATTTGTTGTCTGATCAAAGTTTTAAAAACCAAGAGAAGCTGGTACTCGGAGGGGGGAGTAATATTTTATTTACAAGAAATATCAATGCTCTTGTGCTTAAAAATGAAATTGGAGGCATTGAGCTGATTGAAGAAACTGAAAATCATTTTTTGGTAAAAGCAGGTGCAGGCGTAGTTTGGCATGACTTTGTGATTTATTGTATTCAAAAAGGGTATGCAGGAATTGAAAACCTGGCTTTGATACCAGGAAATGTTGGAGCCTCGCCGATGCAAAATATTGGAGCATATGGAGTTGAAATCAAAGATGTGTTTCATTCATTGGAGGCCATTCATCTATCAGATAATAAAAAAGTTACCATAACAAAATCAGAATGTGATTTCGGTTACAGAGAAAGTGTGTTTAAGCATTCTTATAAAAATCAATTTGTAATTACATCAGTCGTTTTTCAATTAAATAAAAAACCAGAATTCCATTTTTCATATGGTTCGATTAAAGAAGAGCTCGATAGATTACAAATTCATGATTTGTCTATCAATGCTATTGCCCAGGCCGTTATGAATATTCGAAGAAGTAAATTGCCAGACCCCAAAATTATTGGCAACGCTGGAAGCTTTTTTAAAAATCCTGAAATTGATTCTTCTTTTTTTAATGAGTTAAAAAATAGTTTCCCTCAGATTGTTGGGTACGCTAATGATTCTGAAATGATTAAAGTAGCAGCAGGTTGGTTAATTGAAAATTGTGGATGGAAAGGCTATAGAGCAGGCGATGCCGGTTGTCATGATAAACAAGCACTGGTATTGGTAAACTTTGGGAAGGCTTCAGGGAATGAAATTTTTGATTTGTCTGAAAAAATTATTGAATCTGTAAAAAATAAATTTGGTATTGAATTACAGAGAGAAGTGAATATTTATTAGGGCATAAGATTAATAAAAAAGCCCACCATTGAAATGGGGGGCTTTTTTATTATGACAAATCAATTGATTATGGCTTTGCTGTATCTGTTGATGCTTTGTTCTCAACAGATATAGGAACCGTCATATTATTTCTGTTTGTATTGAATTGTTGTTCCATTCCAATTAAGCTTCTCAACAAATTTGCATTTCTTTCTTCTTCTTGTGACATAGCTTCTCTTTTACTGTCGGGTAAAGATTGGTAGTATTTGTCTTGTTGCTCTAAGTCTTTATGCAATTTCTTGCTCAACTTATCGGCTAATTTATAATGTTCAGCTCTGAAAGCAGAGTAAAGCATTTGCATAGAAATTTGATCATGTTGTTGGTATCTTCCAACTAAACCATAAGGGAAGTTATCCTGATTCATCATGCTGTCGCATCTATCAAGCATTTTAATGGCTTCTGCTTTTTTGCCTGCATCAGCCATTGCTCCTGCAACTTGTGCAAAAGCCAAGCGGATGCTGTTTAAGTGACGACGATTTTCTTCATCAAAATAAACTCCTTTAGTTTGAGCATTTCCGAAAGCAAATTTGTTCATCATTTTATCATAAGCCCAGTCTAAATTAACACCACCATTTTCAATGGGAACCAATCTGTAAGCCATACCATCTTGTCTGAGGTATTTTTCAAATCCAAGTTCACCATAAGGAGAGGTGAAATAAATAGGTCTTTTCCATTTGTTTGCTGCAATAATGTTTAGAATTGCAGCATCGTTTTTATACAAATAATTCTTTGCAATTCTAAACTGTAATTGTTTAACAATATTATCATTTGCATTAACTGTACCATTTGTTTTTACTATAGCAGAGTCAACAGGTACTGTTACATTTTGTGACGGAAAGATATTCATGACTTCGCCATCATTAATAATTGTTCCTTTTGCTTCATCATCACTTCCGGCATAGTCCTTCATCATGGTATATAAATCCATAGGTTGATTAGGATCAATACCAGTAACGCTTGGATTGAATCTTAAAACATCTCTTGATGATCCTTCAATCTGATCGGCAGCCCATATAGGGTCAATTGGATCACTTTGATTTAATTTGTATCTCAATTGATTGATGTACCAGTCTGTTCCCAACAAGCTGCTATTAATTACTCTTACATCAGGTCTGATGCCTTCTACTTCCTGAGCATACCATAAAGGGTAGGTATCGTTATCTCCAAAAGAAATTAATATGGCATTAGGCGCACAACTTTCTAAATAATCTTTGGCCAAGTCGCGTGCAATTGTTTTCTGACTTCTGTCGTGGTCATCCCATTCCTGATTTGCCATCAATACTGGAACAGCCAATAAACACAAAGCTCCTCCAAGTAAAGAAGATAATTTCTTTTCAGGTAGGATAGAGCCAAGTAGTTCAATAATGTATAGCACACCTAAGCCAATCCAAATAGCGTAAGCGTAGAAAGAACCTACATATGCATAATCACGCTCACGGGGTTGATTACCCGCTTGGTTAAGATAAAGGCAAATTGCAATTCCGGTAAAGAAAAATAATAAGCCAGTTATCAAAGCATCGTTTTTATCTTTTTTCATTTGGTAGAGTAATCCAAGAATTCCAAGAATAAAAGGAAGCATGTATAGTTTATTGTTAGCCTTATTGTTTTTGATAGTATCAGGTAAAGTACTTTGATCTCCTAGTCTCATGTTGTCGTAAAAAGAAATACCCGACAACCAATTACCATCTCTTGGGTTGCTCATATTGGTACCTTGAATGTCATTTTGTTTTCCGGCAAAATTCCACATGAAATAGCGTAAGTACATCCAGTTGATTTGGTAGTCGAAAAAGAAACCGATATTCTCAGCCATGGTTGGAGATCTTTCCCAAACCCCGTCTTTATCTTTTGAAATCCCTGCCCAGCTTGCATAATAGTCGGCATGTCCCTGGTCATTACTTTGATCCCACATACGAGGAAAGAAATGTTTATCTCCTTCAGCATAAACATACTCTACTTTCTTTCCGTTTTTTTCGTATTTGTTGTTTGATTTGATGTAAGTGTTTGTTGTTTTTGCATCTTGTATTTGAGCTGTAAAATCCTGTCCATATAGTATTGGCCAATCGCCATATTGTTCACGACTTACATATCCAACCAAGCTCACAGGATTATCAACATTAAACATATCAACACTTGGATCAGCGTTACTTCTTACCATCGTTGTAAAGTAAGTGCTGAAACCAATAAGCATAAATAAAAAGCTCCAAAGACCGAGCTTTAAAAAATTCCAATCTTTGTTTTCAGCCATTTTTAATCCTAAATAAAGTAGGATGCCGACAATCACAAAGAAAAAAGCAAAGCCAGTAAAGAAAGGCATTCCAAAACTGTTCACAAAAAGGATATCCATGTTTGCGGCCCCTTTGATGCTCCATTGGATTACTGCTTTTTGTACCAATCCTGTTATAATGCAACCTATAAGGAATGCAATAAAAGTACCTTTAGTTGTTGGTTTGTATCGCTTGAAATAGTAAATGATAACAATTGCCGGGATAGTCAATAAGTTGAGTAAGTGAACCCCAATAGACAATCCCATCAAATAAAATATCAGAATAATCCATCTGTCTGCTTTTGTAAAATGACCTTTAATTCCTTGTTCTTGTTCTTCAGTAACACTTTGTTCCCATTTAACCATTGCCCAGAAAACAATTGCTGTAAAGAATGATGACAACGCATATACTTCGCCTTCAACAGCGCTATACCAGAATGAATCTGAAAAGGTGTAAGCTAATGCTCCAACAACACCAGCTAGCATGATTCCAATAGTTTTAGCTGTATCCAAATCATTTCCATCTTTTTGAACCAGTTTTTTTGCAAAGTGGGTTATCGTCCAAAATAGAAATAATATAGTGAAAGCACTTGCAAGTGCACTCATGGTGTTAATTCCGGTAGCAGCATGTTGTGGATCGAAAGGGATCATGAATAAACGACCAAGTAAAACGAAAAGAGGAGCGCCAGGCGGGTGGGGGATTTGAAGCTTATAGGCACTAGAAGCGAACTCACCGCAGTCCCAAAGGCTTCCGGTAGCCTCCATAGTCATCATGTAAACGGCACAAGCTATAAAAAACACTGCCCATCCTGTAATGTTGTTGATACGTTTGAAATTCATCTTTTTATTTAATTGGTTATGAGGTGACAAATATAAACATGTTTGTTTTTATTTAGGCAAGTTGAGGTGAATTTTAAAGAGGAAAGACAAAGTTTCAAGGGTTTA
>JAIXWH010000122.1 GCA_027484165.1 Chitinophagaceae bacterium
AAAAAAAGGGAGGTATACCCTGTATGCTATTCCGAATATTAACAAATGGAGCATCATGATTAACAAGGAAACAGACACCTGGGGAGCTTTTACTTATGATTCTAATAAAGATGTAGTAAAATCGGAAGTACTTGCTGATACAACACAAGAAATTACTGAAGCCTGCACTATTTTTTTTGAAAGAAATAACAAAGCCATCAATTTGAATATCATGTGGGATAATGTAAAAGTGGCGTTACCTTTTTATTTAAATAAAAATTAGATTCCTATAGTTCACGGTTTTCGTTATCTTAATCAGATATTTACAATATGAGCGGTATTGCCGGTATCATATCTTCATACGAATTGGATATTAATGTCCCCACATTAAAAAGAATGTCGAGCGCTCTTTCTCACAGAGGCATTGATGGCGGAGGCATATGGATTAACCCTAAAAAGACATTAGGTTTTGCACATCGAAGATTAGCAACTATTGATTTATCGTTTAATGCTGTACAACCCATGCATTATAAAGACAAGTACAGTATTGTTTTTGATGGTGAAATTTATAATTACATAGAAATAAAACAAGACCTTCAGAAAGCCGGATATATTTTTAGAAATAATAGCGATACAGAGGTAATCTTAGCCGCTTATGATTTTTATAAAGAAAGATGCGTGTATCATTTCGATGGAAAATTTGCATTTGCAATTTGGGATGAGGTAGAGCAATGTCTTTTTGCTGCAAGAGACAGATTTGGCGAGAAACCTTTTTATTATTACAAAGATAAAACAAGGTTTGTTTTTGGAAGTGAAATGAAAGCCATCTGGAGCGCAGGAATCGAAAAAAGAGTAGATTATAAAATGCTCGTTAATTATTTGTCACTTGGAGATGTTCAGAGTCCTTCAAATAAATCTCAAACATTTTACAATAAAATAAACTCACTGCCTCCTTCACATTACATCACGCTTCATAAAAATGTAATGGAGATTGAACCTTATTGGACTATAGATAAAAATAGTCAGATAAACATTTCAACAAAATCTGCCAACGAAAAACTGGAGTATCTTTTGTCAAATGCAATCAAAAAAAGAATGAGAGGAGATGCGGCTATAGGTATTGGATTTGATGAAGAGTTCGATACAAGCACATTGATTTCTTTCGCTAAATCCGTAAGTAAAAAATCTTTTAATTATTATGGTATATCAAATTCAAATCATTTTTCTGAACAAAAACAAAGTTTTGAAAAGATCTCAAATCAATTTGAACTAGAAGCTGATTTTTACTTACAAGATGATTTGAAAATTGTTAGCGAGTTTAAAGATTTATTTTATTTTCAAGAAGAGCCATTCTCATTTGAATCTTATCTCAAGTATAATTTATACAAAGAAGCAAGCAAAAAGAATACTAAAACTATTCTCGATTCTTACGGCATACAGCAGTTGTTTGCAGGAGATGTTAAGTATGCAAAATCGTATTTGCAAGAAATATTCAGAAAAAATAAATTCAAAAAATATTTTTTTGAAAAAAATAGGTTTAAAGAGCAGGGCATTAATATTTCGTGGAAATTAATCGATTATTTTTCTGCTTATCTTCCTCCTCACGTAGCAATGGCCGAAGAAAAAAAGATGTATAATAAAATTGTTAATCATCCTTATTTAACGAGCCAAATGCGATCTGTTATTTCAGGAAGAGAGTGGGATGGAATTGACATGCCTATTGTTACCAAATTAAATGATATTTTGTATTTTGATTTAATGGGTGTTGGACTAGAACAAGAGTTGCGGTTTACCGATCGAATGGCAATGCTTAATAACATTGAATTGAGACGTCCTTTTTTACAATCTGAATTAGTAACATTTCTTTTCTCCTTGCCAGCGGATATGAAAATACACAATGGTTTTATGAAGTATAATTTAAAACAAATGATGCATGGGCGGATTCCAGAAAATATTATTTGGTCAAAAAAACCTCAATTGCAAAAAGCAGGAATTAACCCAATCAAGAACTCTAATCTTATGGAAGAATTTATTTTTGAATGTAAAAAAAATCTGGTAAACAATAGAATTTTAAAACCAAATGTTCTTGATAAATCACATCCAAAAATTCTTCAGATTGAGAATGAAGATTTCGATTGGAGATGCATTAACGCAGCTCATTTGCTAACAGATATTTAATGTTATAAGCTTGCTGATAATGTCTTTACAACTGATAATTTTATCTAACTTCGCCCTTTAAAATAAAAATCATGAGTAATCATTCTTTAGAAAATAAAAAAATAGCAACAAGATTCATACATGCCGGCGCAGAACCTGATCCATCAACAGGAGCCATCATGACACCGATTTACCAAACCTCTACTTATGTTCAGTCGGCACCGGGTCAGCATAAAGGATATGAGTATGCACGTTCACAAAATCCCACACGCGCTGCTTTAGAATCGGCTTTGGCAATTATTGAAAATGGAAAATTCGGCTTGGCTTTTAGCAGTGGCGTAGCAGCAACAGACGCCGTAATAAAATTATTAGCGCCTGGCGATGAGGTGATTGCTGCAAATGATATGTATGGAGGTACTTATCGATTGTTTACTAAAGTGTTTGAAAAATTTGGCATTAAATTCAAATTTGTTGATACTACAAATCCAGAAAATATTACAGCAGCATTAACTCCTCAATCAAAATTGATTTGGATTGAAACACCAACCAATCCATTGATGAATATCACAGATATTGAAGCAGTTTCAAAAATATCAAAAAAAGCAGGAACGATCCTTTGTGTAGATAACACCTTTGCTTCCCCATATTTACAGAACCCTTTGGATTTGGGAGCTGATATTGTAATGCATTCATCAACAAAATATTTAGGCGGACATAGTGATGTGATTCAAGGCGCTTTGATCATGAATGATCAGTCATTAAAAGATCAATTGTATTTCATTCAAAAAAGTTGCGGAGCTGTACCAGGTCCTTTTGATTGTTTTTTAGTGCTTCGTGGTATAAAAACTTTGCATGTGAGAATGAGACAACATTGTGAAAATGGAGCCATCATTGCGAATTATCTTCGCAGTCATCCTAAAGTGCAAAAGGTATACTGGTGCGGGTTTGCAGATCATCCTAATTATGATGTTGCTAAAAAGCAAATGAGAGATTTTGGAGGCATGCTTAGTTTTACTTTGAAAGATGAGAGCGTTGAAGCGGCAACAAAAGTTTTATCAGGAACAAAAGTATTTTCATTAGCAGAAAGTTTGGGCGGAGTTGAATCTTTAATCAATCATCCGGCAAGCATGACACATGCAAGCATACCAAGAGAAGAAAGAATTAAAAATGGTTTAACAGATGGATTAATCAGATTAAGTATCGGTATTGAAGATGCAGAAGATTTGATAGAGGACTTAAATCAGGCGCTGAGATAATGAAGGAAGAATTGAAAATATTTTTAAACAAAAAGGTTGATGAATATAATCAGCCTTTTTTTATTGAGAAAGACCCTGTTTGCATCCCTCATTCATTCTCTAAAAAACAAGACATAGAAATTTCGGGATTTTTTGCTTCCATCTTCGCCTGGGGTAACAGAACAACCATCATCAATAAATCTAAGGAGTTGATGCAATTGATGCATAATGAGCCTCACGATTTTTGTCTTTATCATACATCCAAAGATTTAAAGAAATTATTTTCATTCAAGCACCGTACTTTTAATACAACTGACTTATTATACTTTATTGAATTTTTTAAATTTCATTATCAATCAAACGAATCCTTAGAAACTGCATTCTCACAATCATTGAAAAAAAAGGATAAAAACATAGAGAATGGTTTAAATGGTTTTTACGATTATTTTTTTTCACTTTCCGATGTGCCCGCAAGAACAATGAAACATATAGCATCCCCTGCAAAAAAATCTTCTTGTAAGCGGCTCAATATGTATTTAAGATGGATGGTTCGAAACGATACAAAAGGGGTTGATTTTGGAATCTGGAAAAACATCAAACCTTCACAGTTGGTGATTCCGTTAGACGTTCATGTGTCGAGAGTAGCTAAGCATTTCAATTTAATCAGTAGAAGTAATGCTGATTGGCTTTCTGCAGTAGAATTAACTGAGATGATGAAAGAGCTGGATCCTAAAGATCCTGCAAAATATGATTTTGCTCTTTTTGCATTGGGTGTATTGGAAAAGTTCTAAATTGTAGGAATATCTCTTTCTAATTTTAATAATCAATTTCAAATGTCTGCAATTAATAATAGTCCGCTCGAAATTGTTTTTGCAACTGATGACTTGCAGTTATTGTCAAAGCACGAATTTATAAATGAATTAGCATCAGAAATCAACCAACTGATACTTACCAATTTTGAAAGATTGATTCAGTTATTATACCGAATTGATGTGAGCGAACTAAAATTAAAAACGTTGTTGAAAGAAAATCCAAACGAAGATGCTGGTAAAATCATTGCTACCCTCATTATAGAACGACAATTACAGAAAATTAAATACAAATCTTCATCTACTGAAACAAAGGAAGATGAATGCGAAGAAGAGAAGTGGTAAAAGCTATATTTTATAACAATTTTCATAATAGTTAGCACCTCAAAAAATCTTTTTTACTTCTATTGATAATGTTACTTTTGTTACTCAATCGATAGTATGAAACTCGTTACTTATTTAAAAGAAGGACATGATCAGTTAGCCATTTTAGTTGATGGTAAATTATATGATACAGATTTATTGCATTCTGATTTGCCGGTGAGTATGGCTATGTTTTTAAATTACTGGGATGACATGTATCCTTTGGCTTTGGCTGCAGAAAAACAAATCAAAAATGGGAATAACAATTCAGTTTTGGGGTTGACAATAAATGAAGCCGAATTATTGGCGCCTGTTCCTCATCCTACCAGTTGCAGAGATGGATATGCATTCCGCCAACATGTAGCTGCAGCAAGAAGAAATAGAAAAGTAGATATGATTCCTGAATTTGATCAGTATCCCATTTTTTATTTTACTAATCACAACAGCATACAAGGCCCAGGAAATATTTATTGCATGCCTGATCATTTTGAAAAACTGGATTTTGAATTAGAGGCTGCGATTGTTATCAATAAGTCAGGGAGAAATATAAAAGCTGCCGAAGCCGATGATTATATCGCAGGTCTGATGATCATGAATGATATGAGTGCAAGAAGATTACAAATGGAAGAGATGTTGTTAAACCTCGGGCCTGCAAAAGGAAAAGATTTTTCTACTGTGATTGGCCCTATGCTCGTGACTTTGGATGAGTTGGAGCAATTTGAAATTCCATGTAAAGAAGGGCATACTGGTAAAAGCTGGAATTTAAATATGAAATGTTGGGTTAATGGAGTTCAAGTGAGTCAGGGTAATGTAGGGGATATGGATTGGACATTTGCAGAGATTATTGAAAGATGTAGTTATGGTGTGAATTTGTTTGCCGGCGATGTTATAGGTAGCGGTACAGTAGGTACAGGTTGCTTTTTGGAGTTGAACGGTACAGGAAAATTAAATGACTCTAACTATAAGGAACAATGGTTGCAACCCAATGATGTTGTTGAAATGGAAATTGATGGATTAGGAAAACTTTCCAATACCATTGTAAAAGAAGAAAGCGATTTTTCAATTTTGAAGTTGAAGAAAAATATTTAATAAAAGAAAAATGCTATCACTCAAACTATCAGATTTAAAACCTGCAGAAGTTCAAAATTATTTACAGCATGCCATCGCTCCAAGGCCTATCTGCTTTGCATCTACAATTGATAAAGAAGGTAATGTAAATCTGAGTCCGTTTAGTTTCTTTAACATGTTTTCATCCAATCCTCCAATTGTTGCTTTTTCGCCTGCAAGAAGAGTAAGAGATAATTCTACTAAACATACCTTACAAAATGTGATCGATGTTCCGGAGGTGGTAATTAATATCGTTGATTACAATATGGTACAACAAATGTCTTTATCCAGTTGCGAATATCCAAAGGGTACTAATGAATTTGAAAAAGCTGGTTTTACGCAGGAAAAATCTACTCTGGTAAAACCACCAATGGTAAAGGAAAGTAAAATAAAGCTGGAATGTAAAGTCAATCAGATTATTGAATTGGGAACTCAGGGTGGTGCAGGAAATATGGTGATAGCTGAGGTTTTAATGATGCATATTGATGAATCCATTTTAAATGCAGAAAATAAAATAGACCAAACAAAGCTGGATTTGGTTGCAAGGTTGGGAGGGAATTGGTATACTCGAGTAAATGCATCTACTCTATTTGAAGTGGAAAAGCCTAATGTTCAATTGGGCATCGGATTTGACGCATTGCCACTTTCAGTAAGAAGCAGTAATATTCTTACTGGTAATGATTTGGCCCAACTCGCCAATGTAAACGAGTTCCCCAATGTTGATGCTACTTTCAATGATGATAATTTAAAAAATATCATTCAATATTTTTCTATTAATCCTGAAGAAATGGAGCGAGAACTTCATTCTTATGCAAAAAAATTGCTTGAAGAAGGAAAAGTAAATCACGCCTGGCAAATTTTATTGGCTTCCATATAAAATTTACTCTCAAATAATCAATACCTGCCGTAGTTCATTTACCTTTGTGACTCAAAAAAATAATTGATTCAAGTCTATGAGCACACCCCATTTATCAGAACAGGAAATCATCAGAAGAGAAAAAAAAGCTGAACTGGAAAAGTTAGGAATCGATCCTTATCCTGCAGCATTATATCCGGTAAATACAACTGCTGAATACATCAAAACCAACTATAAGGGTGAAGAAAATATAGCTGATTTTGCTGATGTGTGTATTGCCGGAAGAATCATGAGTGTGCGCGACATGGGAAAAGCCAATTTTGCTGTGATGCAAGACGGCACAGGTAAAATTCAATTTTACATCAAGCAGGATGATATTTGTCCTGATGAAGATAAATCCTTATTTCAAAATGTTTGGAAGAAGTTGGTTGACATTGGAGATTTTGTAGGCATTAAAGGATATGTATTTACCACAAAAACAGGAGAGACTTCAATACATGTAAAAGAGTTCACCATACTTTCTAAATCATTGCGCCCTCTTCCAATAGTAAAAGAAAAAGATGGAGAAGCTTTTGATGAAGTTACTGATCCAGAATTCAGATACAGACAACGTTATGCAGATTTGATTGTGAACCCAGGAGTGAAAGAAGTTTTTGTTAAGAGAACAAAATTCGTAAATGCTATCCGTGAATTTTTAAATGAAAGAGGAGCGTTGGAAGTAGATACTCCTGTATTACAAAGTAT
>JAIXWH010000114.1 GCA_027484165.1 Chitinophagaceae bacterium
GTTGATAAAGCAACTGCAGAAGACTTAAAAGCTAAGTTGACTGAAGCTGGTGCTGAAGTTGAAATTGCTTAATTCATAGCGAATTCATATTATTAAATGGGCTGTTCATTCGAACAGCCCATTTTTTTAATAATTAGAGGGGCGGGTTATTTAAATGTCTACACTATTGGTGAATTTAAAACGTCTATTGGGTTTTAAAAAACCTAAAATTTTGTCAGGATTTTGCCAATTATCAAAAATCTTACCAAAAACTCAAATTTCTCGTATTTTATATCGAATTGTAAGATAAAATTCTTAACTTCGCCGTCCTTTAATTTGGGAAGGGCACGTCATACCCCCATTCCAATATTAAAGATCTACACTAAAAGTCTTAATTAACATATGTCTGCAACAAAAACTACAGCTGCTAAACGTATCAATTTCGGGAAAGTTGAACTCATAGCAGAGCAACCTGATTTGCTGGGAATCCAGATTCAATCATTCAAAGATTTTTTTCAATTAGAAACGACCCCAGATAAAAGAAATGTGGAGGGATTGTTTCGTGTGTTCAAAGAAAATTTTCCAATCACTGACACGAGAAACATTTTCGTTTTAGAGTTTTTGGATTATTTCGTAGATCCTCCACGTTACACTATCGATGAGTGTATCGAAAGAGGTCTTACTTATGCTGTTCCATTAAAAGCCAAACTTCGTTTGAGCTGTAATGATGAAGAGCACGTAGATTTCCAAACTATCGTTCAGGATGTTTTCCTTGGAAACATTCCTTACATGACCCCTCGTGGTACTTTTGTTATCAATGGTGCTGAAAGGGTTGTTGTTAGTCAGCTTCATCGTTCTCCTGGTGTATTCTTCGGACAATCTGTACATCCTAACGGAACTAAGATTTATTCTGCAAGAGTTATTCCTTTCAAAGGAGCTTGGATGGAATTTGCAACTGACATCAACAACGTGATGTTTGCATACATCGATCGTAAAAAGAAATTCCCAGTAACTACTTTGTTACGTTCTATCGGATATGAAACTGATAAAGACATTCTTGAATTATTCGGAATGGCTGATGAAGTTAAAGCGGATAAAAAAACTTTAGATAAGCACATCGGAAAAAAATTAGCAGCACGTGTATTACGTACATGGGTTGAAGATTTTGTTGATGAAGATACAGGTGAAGTTGTTTCTATCGAAAGAAATGAGGTAATCCTTGAAAGAGATACAGTTCTTGATGAAAGTAACATCGTGATGATTATTGAAATGCAGGCGAAGAGCGTGTTCATTCAAAAAGAAGAAGTAAGTGGTGATTATGCTATCATCTACAATACATTAAATAAAGATACTTCTAATAGTGAATTGGAAGCGGTACAGCACATCTACAAGCAATTGCGTGGCGCTGATGCTCCAGATGATGAAACTGCAAGAGGTATTATTGATAAATTATTCTTCAGCGACAAACGTTATGATTTAGGTGAGGTAGGTCGTTATAAAATTAACCGTCGTCTGGGCTTAAACTATCCATTACAAAAGAAAGTTTTAACCAAAGAAGATATCATCTCAATCGTTAAACATCTTGTTCTATTAACCAATGGTAAGAGTGAAGTTGACGATATCGATCACTTAAGTAACAGACGTGTTCGTACTGTAGGAGAGCAATTATATGCTCAATTCGGAGTGGGCTTGGCTCGTATGGCAAGAACGATTCGTGAAAGAATGAATGTTCGTGATAATGAAGTATTTACTCCGGTTGATTTGATTAATGCAAGAACTTTATCTTCAGTTATCAACTCTTTCTTCGGAACTTCTCAATTGTCTCAGTTCTTAGATCAAACCAATCCGTTAAGTGAGATCACGCACAAGCGTCGTATCTCCGCTCTTGGACCCGGTGGTTTAAGCAGAGAGAGAGCAGGCTTCGAGGTTCGTGACGTTCATTACTCTCATTATGGTCGTTTATGTACTATCGAAACTCCAGAAGGTCCAAACATCGGACTAATTTCTACTTTATGTGTTCACGCTAAGATTAATGATATGGGCTTTATTGAAACGCCATATCGAAAAGTGGATAACGGTAAAGTGGACATGAAGAAAATTACTTTCTTAAGTGCAGAAGAAGAAGATACAGCTAAGATTGCACAAGCAAATATTGAAATAGATGCAAAAGGAAATTTCATTGATGACAGAATCAAATCTCGTCAAACAGGTGATTTCCCTATTTTGGATAAAGGTGAAGTGGAATACATGGATGTGGCTCCAAATCAAATCGTTGGTTTGAGCGCCTCATTGATTCCGTTCCTTGAGCATGATGATGCTAACCGTGCGTTGATGGGATCTAACATGCAACGTCAGGCAGTTCCGTTATTAAGACCAGAGTCTCCAATTGTAGGAACAGGCTTGGAAGCTAAGGCTGCTCGTGATGCAAGAATTCAGGTTCATGCTGAAGGAGATGGTGTTGTTGAATACGTAGATGCAAATGAAATTCACGTTCGTTACAAGCGTTCTGATGTTCAGCAAGTAGTAAGTTTTGAAGATGATTTGAAAGTATATAAGTTGACTAAGTTCGTTCGTACTAACCAGGAAACTTGTATCAATCTTCGTCCTGCTGTTGTTAAAGGACAAAAAGTAGTTGATGGCGATTTCTTGACTGAAGGATATGCTACAAAAGGTGGTGAGTTGGCTTTGGGAAGAAATATGAAAGTAGCTTTCATGCCTTGGAAAGGTTACAATTTCGAGGATGCTATCGTAATCAGCGAAAAAGTAGTTAAGGATGATTTATTTACGTCTATTCATATCAGTGAGTTTGAAACTGAAGTACGTGATACTAAATTAGGTGAAGAAGAATTGACTCCAGATATTCCTAACGTAAGTGAAGAAGCTACAAAAGATTTGGATCAGAACGGTATCATCAGAATTGGTGCTGCTATCAAAGAAGGAGATATCATTATCGGAAAAATCACTCCAAAAGGAGAGAGCGATCCAACTCCTGAAGAAAAATTATTACGCGCCATCTTCGGTGATAAAGCAGGTGATGCTAAAGATGCTTCTTTGAAAGCACCAAGCGGAACTGAAGGGGTAGTAATCGATAAGAAATTATTCCAACGTGCTAAGAAAGACAAGAACACGAAAGTAAGAGAAAAAGCACTTTTGGATAAGATCGAAAAATCGCACGAGAAGAATGAAAACGACTTGTTGGAATTGTTGAACAACAAATTGCAAACTTTGTTGAAAGATAAGACCAGTCAGGGTGTTAGCAATAATTTCGGCGAGGTATTGATTGGTAAAGGAACAAAATTCAATGCTAAAAATTTAGCAGCAATCGACTTCCAAAATGTAAACCCATTAGCATGGACAGGTGATGCTAAAACTGATGATTTAATCAACACTTTGTTACATAACTATAGTATCAAATACAACGAAGAGTTAGGTCGTTATAAGAGAGAGAAATTCAATATTTCTATCGGAGACGAATTACCTGCGGGTGTTTTGAAATTGGCTAAAGTTTATCTCGCTGTAAAACGTAAGTTGAAAGTGGGTGATAAGATGGCGGGTCGTCACGGTAACAAAGGTATCGTTGCAAAAATCGTTCGTCAGGAAGATATGCCTTTCCTTGAAGATGGAACACCGGTTGATATCGTGTTGAATCCACTTGGGGTACCTAGTCGTATGAACTTGGGACAGATTTATGAAACAGCATTAGGATGGGCTGGAGAAAAATTAGGCGTACGTTTTGCTACTCCGATTTTCGATGGCGCCTCTGTTGATGAAATTGCTGATAATATTGAAAAAGCAGGATTACCAAAATTCGGCCATACATTCTTATTCGATGGTGAAACCGGAGATCGTTTCGATCAGAAGGCTACAGTGGGTATCATCTATATGATTAAACTTCACCACATGGTTGACGACAAGATGCACGCACGTTCTATCGGACCATACAGCTTGATTACACAACAACCTTTGGGTGGTAAAGCTCAGTTTGGTGGTCAGCGTTTTGGTGAGATGGAGGTATGGGCACTTGAGGCTTATGGTGCATCTAACATCCTTCAGGAATTGTTAACGTTGAAATCTGATGATATCATCGGAAGAGCTAAAACGTATGAAGCAATTGTGAAAGGTGATAATATACCAAGAGCAGGTACTCCTGAATCATTCAATGTATTAGTACATGAATTGAGAGGATTAGGATTAGATTTAAAATTTGATTAATGGTCTGATTGATTATCATCATTAACAAAACCAATAACAATAACTTTTATTAAATAATAATATGGCATTCAAAAAAGAAAACCGTCCGAGATCTACATTTTCTAAGATTACAATAGGATTGGCTTCTCCAGACAGTATTTTAGAGAGAAGTTATGGCGAAGTAATCAAACCTGAAACCATTAACTATCGTACTTATAAACCTGAAAGAGATGGTTTGTTCTGCGAAAGAATTTTTGGTCCAGTAAAAGATTACGAGTGTGCTTGCGGAAAGTATAAGCGTATCCGTTATAAGGGTATTGTTTGCGACCGTTGCGGTGTTGAAGTAACTGAAAAGAAAGTACGTCGTGAAAGAATGGGTCATATCAAATTGGTAGTTCCAGTAGTTCATATCTGGTATTTCAAATCTTTACCAAACAAAATTGGTTACCTTTTAGGTACTAGTTCTAAGAAATTAGAAACGATCATCTATTACGAAAGATTTGTAGTTATCCAACCAGGTATCAGAGCGGATAAAGGTCAAAAATATGCTGATTTGTTAACTGAAGAGGAGTATTTGGACATCTTGGATGAATTGCCAAAAGAAAATCAAATGTTGCCTGATGAAGATCCAAACAAATTCATCGCTAAAATGGGAGCAGAAGCTGTTCATGCGATGTTGGAAAAATTGGATTTGGATCAGTTAAGTTTTGATTTAAGAAATGCTGCTGCAACAGAAACATCACAACAACGTAAAGCTGATGCGTTAAAGCGTCTAAGCGTAGTAGAAAGTTTCCGTGAAGCGAACACAAGAATTTTAAATCGTCCGGAGTGGATGGTTATGCAATATATTCCTGTTATTCCACCAGAACTAAGACCATTAGTTCCATTGGATGGCGGAAGATTCGCATCTTCTGATTTGAACGATTTGTATCGTCGTGTAATTATCCGTAACAATCGTTTAAAGCGTTTGTTGGAAATTAAAGCTCCAGAAGTAATCTTACGTAATGAAAAACGTATGTTACAAGAATCAATCGATTCATTATTTGATAATAGCCGTAAATCAAATGCTGTTAAAGCAGAAGGTGGTCGTGCGTTGAAATCATTGAGTGATGTATTGAAAGGTAAACAAGGTCGTTTCCGTCAAAACTTGTTAGGAAAGCGTGTTGATTATTCTGGTCGTTCGGTAATTGTGGTAGGACCTGAAATGAAAATGCACGAATGCGGATTACCAAAAGATATGGCTGCCGAATTGTTCAAGCCATTTATCATTCGTAAGCTGATTGAAAGAGGTATCGTTAAAACTGTTAAGAGTGCCCGTAAATTAGTGGATAAAAAAGAAGCGATCATATGGGATATTCTAGAAAATATTTTAAAGGGACATCCTGTTATGTTGAACAGAGCCCCAACCCTTCACAGATTGTCAATTCAGGCATTCCAGCCAAAATTGATTGAAGGAAAGGCAATTCACTTGCATCCATTAGTAACAGCGGCCTTCAATGCCGATTTCGATGGAGATCAGATGGCGGTTCACGTTCCTTTAAGCAACGCTGCAATTTTGGAAGCTCAATTATTGATGCTTTCATCTCATAACATCTTGAACCCACAAAATGGTACACCAATTACACTTCCTTCTCAGGACATGGTTCTTGGATTGTATTACATCACTAAAGGAAAGAAAACCATTGGTGAAGATGTGGTTAGAGGCGAAGGAAAAGCTTTCTATTCTGCTGATGAGGTTATTATAGCTTACAACGAAAAGCAAATCGATCTTCATGCAAACATCAGAGTAAGAGCTAATGTTCGTAATGCAGATGGTACATTAACCTATAAATTGATTGAAACCACTGTAGGTCGTGTAATCTTTAACCAATTCGTTCCAAAAGAAGTTGGATTCGTTAATGCATTATTAACGAAAAAAGCATTGAGAGAGATCATTGGTGATATTATCAAATGGACAAGTGTTCCTATCACTGCTAAATTCCTTGATGATATTAAAACACTTGGATTCCGTATGGCATTCCGTGGTGGATTATCATTTAACATCAATGACTTGATCATTCCTGTTGTTAAAGAAGAATTAGTTGAAAATGCTCAGGGTGAAGTTGCTGAAGTGTGGGATAGTTATAACATGGGTTTAATCACCAACAATGAAAGATACAATCAGATCATTGATATCTGGAGTCGTGTTGATACCAAAGTAACTGAAACGCTTATACGCGAGTTGGCTTCTGATAAACAAGGATTCAATTCGGTTTATATGATGTTGGATTCTGGAGCTCGTGGTAGTAAGCAACAAATTAAGCAGCTTGCAGGTTTGAGAGGTTTGATGGCTAAGCCAAGAAAATCAGGTTCATCTGGAAGTGAAATTATTGAAAACCCAATCCTTGCGAATTTTAAAGATGGATTGAGTGTATTGGAATACTTCATCTCTACGCATGGTGCTCGTAAAGGTCTTGCGGATACGGCTCTTAAAACAGCGGATGCAGGTTATTTGACTCGTAGATTAGTTGACGTTGCACAGGATGTGGTAATCAATGACGAAGATTGTGAAACACTTCGTGGAATTGCAATCTCTGCATTGAAAGATAATGAAGATATCATTGAACCATTGAGCGATAGAATTGAAGGACGTACTTCATTGCATGATGTACTTCATCCTTTAACTGATGAAATATTAGTTGGTGCAGGGGAAGAAATCACTAATGATACTGCTAAGAAAATAGAAGATACAGGAATTGAAACTGTTGAAATTCGTTCGGTATTGACATGCGAAAGCAAGCGTGGAGTTTGTGTTAGATGTTATGGAAGAAATTTGGCTTCAGGTGCGTTGGCTCAAAGAGGTGATGCTGTAGGTATCATCGCTGCACAGTCAATTGGTGAACCAGGTACACAGTTAACACTTCGTACTTTCCACGTGGGTGGTGTGGCTGGATCTGCATCTGTTGAGTCTTCGTTGTATGCTAAATTTGACGGAACATTGCAATTTGACGGTCTTCGTACTGTAAGCACAGAAAATGCTGAAGGCAAAAAGATTGTAGTAGTAATCGGTCGTACAGGTGAAATCAGAAACATCGATGTTAAATCTGATCGTTTATTAAATACTATGCATATTCCTTATGGCGCTATCTTGAATGTAAAAGATGGTCAGAAGGTTGCTAAAGGTGATGCGATTTGTACATGGGATCCGTTCAACAACGTTATTGTTGCGGAATCTAATGGTAAAATCAAATTTGAATCAGTAATCGAAGGTATAACTTACCGTGATGAAGCTGATGAACAAACAGGTCACAGAGAAAAAGTGGTTATCGAAACAAAAGATAAGACTAAGCTTCCTACAATTTATGTAGAAGGGAAAGATAAGAAAGCATACAACTTACCAGTTGGCTCTCATATCGTTATTGAAGAAGGTGAAGAAGTAAGAAGTGGTCAGGTTTTGGTAAAGATCCCAAGAATATTAAGTAAACTTAAAGATATCACTGGAGGTCTTCCACGTGTAACTGAATTGTTTGAAGCAAGAAATCCAAGCAGTCCAGCAGTAGTTTGCGAAATAGATGGTGTGGTATCTTTCGGTGCAATCAAGCGTGGTAACAGAGAAATCGCTGTTGAAGCTAAAGATGGTATCGTGCGTAAATACTTAGTTCCATTGAGTCGTCAAATTCTTGTTCAGGACGGTGATTTCGTAAAAGCCGGAGCTGCTTTAAGTGATGGACAAATTTCTCCAGCAGATATCTTGTCAATTAGAGGTCCTTTTGCAGTACAGGAATATGTTGTAAATGAAATTCAGGAAGTATATCGTTTGCAAGGTGTGAAAATTAATGATAAGCATATCGAAGTAATTGTTCGTCAGATGATGCGTAAGGTTACAATCGAAGATGCTGGAGATACTAAATTCCTTGAAGGAGATACAGAAGATAGATTAGACTTTAATGTTGAGAATGATAATATCTACGATAAGAAAGTAGTTACAGAAGCAGGCGAAAGCACTAAATTGAGACCTGGACAGATTGTTACCATTCGTGACATCAGAGAAGAAAACTCAATTTTGAGAAGAGCGGACAAGAAATTGGTTGAGTACCGCGATGCTAAACCAGCTACTTCATCTCCATTGTTGTTGGGTATTACTAAAGCTTCATTGGGTACACAAAGCTGGATTTCTGCGGCTTCATTCCAGGAAACCACAAAAGTATTGAGCTCTGCAGCTATCTTAGGTAAAACTGATGATATGTTAGGATTGAAAGAGAATGTAATCACTGGTCACCACATCCCAGCGGGAACTGGATTACGTGAGTTTGAAAACATGATCGTAGGTAGCAAAGAAGAATATGAATTATTAATGACTACAAAAGAAGCGATGAGCTTTGATGAAGAAGAATAATTGATATTCAATTCAATAAAATTAAAATGGGCTGTCAATTTGATAGCCCATTTCTTTTGTACTAGAGTTCATTATTTAATATCTTGCAGTAAAATAAGTTCAATGAAAAATACTTCAAATATTATCAATGTCATTCTCATCATTGCAGTAGGCATCTTGTTTTATTTGCATTTTGCAGATAAGAAACAAGTGGAGAAGAAACCCAATCTTCCTGTCGCGAATGTTGCTAACAAGAGTAATAACAATATGTCAATTGCTTATTTTGATTTGGATTCTTTGAATGAAAACATCTCTTATATTAAAAACAACAGAAAGCAGATGGAGTCTGAACAGCAGGCAATAGAAAATGAATGGGAAAATGCTTATCGTAATCTGGAAAAACAAAAAAATGACTTCTTGAAAAGAGGAGCATCTATTACTCAATCTGAAGCAGAAGTGTTTCAAAATAAATTGCTACAACAACAAGAAGAAGTTGATACCAAAAAACAAAACGCTTCTCAAAGATTAAACCAAAGAAGCTATAAGTTTTCAGAGGAACTGCAGCAAAAGCTGAAGAAGTTTCTCGAAGATTACAACAAAGACAAAGTATATAATTACATATTCACTGTGGGCACAGGGTTGGATTATCTAATATACAAAGACTCATCAATGAATATTACAAAGGATGTGATAGATGGAATGAATGAGATATTGAAGACTGATTCTAAATAAAATTCAAAAAGAAATACTAACTTCAGTCCCGTTAACAAAACGGGACTTTATTTTAATTACAAATTAAGTACATGTCTGAACAAACAAAAAGTTTTAAACCCACACTTGGTTTACTAGATGCTACGATGATTGTGGCAGGATCCATGATTGGTTCGGGAATTTTTATAGTGAGTGCTGATATGTTAAAGGATTTGGGTAGTGCAGGATGGCTATTGGCGGCTTGGTTAATTACCGGAGCAATGACATTAATTGCAGCAGTAAGCTATGGAGAGTTGAGTGGAATGTTTCCAAAAGCTGGAGGGCAATATGTTTATTTGAAAGAAGCATACAATCCATTAGTTGGATTTTTGTATGGATGGAGTTTTTTTGCTGTCATTCAAACTGGTACGATTGCTGCGGTAGCTGTAGGGTTCGCAAAATTTGCAGGTTATTTTTTCCCGGCATTAGCATGGGAGGACGTGAATACTTTTACAGTGATGGGATTGTCAATTCATTATGCTCAACTCGTAGCAATAGTATTGATCGTAGTACTCACCTTTATCAATACCAAAGGGGTTCAAACCGGTAAAATTATACAAACCATTTTTACCTCTACTAAATTGATTTCATTATTTGGATTAATTATTGCAGGTCTTATTGTTTTTAAATGGGATGTTTGGCATGCCAACTGGAGTAATGCATGGACAATCCAAAAACTTTCTAAAGCATCAGATGGTTCAATCAATTACGAGCCTTTGATCAGTGGTGTAGCATTAGGTGCAATGGCAAGTGCAATGGTGGGAAGCATATTTAGTAGCGACGCTTGGAACAATGTGACATTCATTGCAGGCGAAATAAAAAATCCTCAAAAAAACATTGGATTAAGTTTATTATTTGGCACTTTAATTGTTACGTTCATTTATGTGATGATGAATGTGGTTTATTTAGGAACTGTGCCACTAACAGAACTTGCCTTTGCAAAAGATAATAGAGTTGCTTTAAGCGCGTCAGAAGCGATTTTTGGAAGTAGTGGTACTATCATAATTGCCATAATGATTATGATTTCTACTTTTGGTTGTAACAACGGATTGATACTTGCAGGTGCAAGAGTTTATTATACCATGGCTAATGATAAATTGTTTTTCAAAAATGCAAGTCATCTTAACAAAAACATCGTTCCTGAGTGGGCATTATGGATTCAGTGCATCATGGCTTGTGCTCTTTGTTTAAGCGGTAAGTACGGCGATTTGTTGGATATGGTTTCTTTTGTAGTAGTTATATTCTATGTGTTAACAATTGCTGGAATTTTCATACTTCGAAAAAAACAACCTGATGTGGAAAGACCCTACAAGGCATTTGGATATCCTGTACTTCCGGTATTTTACATTATCATGGGTGTTAGCTTTTGTAGTTTATTAATTGCATATAAGCCACAATTTACATGGCCGGGTTTGATTATTACATTAATTGGCATTCCACTTTATTATTTAGCTGTTGCCAATCAAAAAAAATCCTAATTATTGTTTGATAATAATGATATAAAAGCATGAAGATTGTAATTACAGGTTCAGCTGGATTTATTGGCGGAGAGTTAGTCAAAAAAATGAATCATCTAGGTTATGAGGATATCATCATGATTGATCAGCCTGATTTATTAAGAACAAAAGATGATGTTTTCTCTGATTTTATTGACTATAATGAATTGTTGACTCCAAAAGATTTTTCATTTTTGGATAAAGCAGATTTTTGTTTTCATCTCGGAGCCAATTCATCAACACGTGCCAGTTTTAAAGAAGTGTATCATCAAAATATTAAGTTCTCCAGAAATCTGATTGATGAATGTGTGAGAAGAAATATTCCGGTTGTGTTTGCATCATCTGGTGCCATTTATGGTTCCAACCGAGAAAAAAATGCTGAGCCCAATCCACTTACATTTTACGGACAATCAAAATTAATTACAGAAAAACACATTGCATCTTCAAAATATAAAAATGTTGTTTGTTTGAGGTATCATAATGTTTACGGGCCTTCCGAGCATCATAAGGGAAATATGTCATCAATTATTTCAAAGTGGATGATATCATATTTTTCAGGAATTAATGATAATGTTTTGTTTGAAGGCAGCGATGCCATTCTGAGAGATTTTATTCACGTGGATGATATCAACAAAATCAATCTGATGTTTTTGGATTATTACAAACAGAAAAATAAATTGCCCGATCAACTTATTTATGATGTTGGAACTGGGGATGCTGTTTCATTTCAGCAAGTAGCTGATGAAATTATCAAACATACAAATGGAAAAATAAATTACATCCCTAATCCCTATAACGAATCCAATTATCAGTTTTTTACCAAAGCGGATAATATAGCCATTTCAGATATATTTAAAGAAACCTACCATTCAGAAATAAAGTCTATTAGTATACAAGCTGGAGTGGAGGCCGTGTTTAAATCGATAAAGAAAAATAAAATAAGAATTGGGTATGAATAAATTTGATTTTGAAACATTGTTTTCTTCTTTCAACAAAATTAAAGTTGGCGTAATTGGCGATTTGATGCTTGATACTTACTGGTGGGGTAAGGTAGACAGAATTTCTCCTGAAGCGCCAGTGCCCGTTGTTACTGTAACTAAAAAGGAATACAGAATTGGAGGTGCGGGTAATGTTGCAATAAATCTTTCTTCATTAGATGCGATTGTTCATACCTTATCTGTTACAGGGAAAGACGATGATGCAGATTGTTTGCTTTCGCTCATGAATGAAAAAAACGTTGATACCAGTTATGTAATAAAAAGCAATGAACGTATCACAACTAATAAAACAAGAATTATAAGTAAGAATCAGCAGATGATGCGTTTGGATGCAGAGATGACCTCATCCATTTCAAAAAATAATGAGGAGCTATTAATTGAAGCGGTTAAAAAGTATATCAAAACGGAATCCCCGCATATTGTCATTCTTGAAGATTACAATAAAGGAGTGTTGACAGAATATGTAATTGATCAAATCATTTCTATTTGCAAAATCAATCAAATTTTGATTGCGGTTGATCCTAAAAGAAAAAACTTCTTCAATTATAAACAAGTTGATATTTTCAAACCTAATTTCTCAGAAGCAAAAGAAGCATTAAATATTATTGCTGATGAAGTTTCTCCTGAGTTATTAAATGAAATTCATCAGGAGTTGTATAACAAATTGAATCACGAAATATCATTTATTACTTTATCAGAAAAAGGGGTTTTCTTTCATTCAAAAAATGCACAACGATTAATTCCTACTCATATCCGAACCATCAATGATGTTAGTGGAGCCGGTGATACAGTGATAGCCGTTGCTTCACTGGTATACGCTGCAACAAAAAATACTGAACTAATGGCTGAAATGGCTAACATAGCCGGAGGTTTAGTTTGTGAAGAGGTAGGTACAGCAGCTATCAACAAAGAAAGATTTTTAAAGGAATGTCAGGATCTATTGAATTATCACTAACTCAATTTTGATATACATAAATGATATCTAATTCGTTTGTATCGAATTAATTGAATAAATTCGTGACGAAATAAATGTGATTATGCAACCCATTTCTATAGTAATTCACGGAGGCGCTGGAACCATTTTAAAGTCGGATATGACAGTCGAATTGGAGAATGCCTATCTTAGTGGATTAAATGAATCTATCCAACAATCTTTCTCTGTTCTTGAAAAAGGCGGAACTGCAATTGATGCAATAAGATTAGCCTTAACTATTTTAGAAGATAACATCCTGTTTAATGCTGGACGTGGATCCGTATTTACAAAAAAAGGTGTTCAAGAAATGGATGCTGCAATCATGAATGGGGCTACATTATCGGCAGGATCAGTAGCTGGTGTTCGAAATGTAATGAACCCCATTGAACTAGCCTATGAGGTTATGGAACACAGTAATCATGTTTTTTTGAGTGGAAAAGGTGCAAATGATTTTGCAATCAAACAAGGAATTAAATTAATGCCCGACGAATATTTCTTTTCAAAATTCAGATACGATCAATGGAAAGAGATAAGAGATTCGGATAGTTATTCTTTGGATCATACTCATCAGGATTTAGCGGAACTCATGAAGGATAAAAAATTTGGTACTGTAGGAGCAGTGGCTTGCGATCAGAATGGTAATATAGCAGCAGCAACTAGTACAGGAGGGATGACCAATAAAAAATACGGCAGAATCGGAGATAGTCCTATTATTGGTGCGGGTACTTATGCAAACAATAAAACCTGCGCAATAAGCTGCACAGGACATGGAGAACCCTTTATCAGATCGGTAGCAGCTTACGACGTGAGTGCTCTAATGGAATATAAAGGCTTATCACTTGAAGCCGCAATGAATGAAGTGGTGCATGATAAGCTCCCTAAATTGGATGGTGTAGGAGGAATGATTGGAATTGATCATCAAGGGAATATGGCAGCCGTATTCAACAGTGCAGGAATGTATAGAGCGATGAAAAACAGTAATGGAATTCAGAAATTTGGAATCTACAAAGAAGATATATAATTCAACTTTTTCAAAATAAATTGATAAGAGTTATCTAATGAAAAAATTTGCAGTTTTAGTAGCGGGTGGCAGTGGAACAAGAATGAATACAGAACTTCCCAAACAATTTTTATCTGTAAATGAAA
>JAIXWH010000146.1 GCA_027484165.1 Chitinophagaceae bacterium
CTGTTCCAGAAACAGGAACATTTTGTGATGTTGCATTTGTAGATAGATGTGTAATATTTCCAGAATAGATTTTATTCACAGTTGGACTAAACTTCACATAAATTGCAGTACTGTTTAATGTTCCAGAAGTTGAAGTTAAATTAATAGTATTTGTAAATCCCGATCCGGATGTTGTGGAAATTAAAAAACCTTGTGGGGCAGTGATTGTAAGATTTCCCTGCAATGAAGTTCCCGAAACTGTAAATGTTTTTACTGTCGATGTAGTGTTTACTAATTGAGTCCCAAATGAGGTTATACTCCCAACAGTTATAGCCGGATTAGAAACTGTATTAGTTTTGGAATACCAAATCGGAGCCGTAATGGTTCTCTTCCCATTGATGGTTATATCTGCATAATAATATCCTGTTGATCCAGTAGTCAAACTTGAGTGTGTATAATTCAATGTTGTTGAACTTGTATTACTCGTTAACGTTGAAGGCGATACACCACTGCCAGGAATGCCATACATTAATTTGATGCTCTTGGTAGCTCCAGCTGGAGCTGTTGGATCATTAACAGAAATACAAATTGTTGGGGCAGTATTTCCTGAGGTTACACTTCCCATTACTTGATTATTGATGGTAAATGTAACTCTGGTATCTATGTCTTGTGTGGCATAAAATCTTCTTGCCTTCATGGCATCAATCAGATTTGCTTTTGTTAAAGATGGTGCAAGCACCACAAGTCGATTTTCATTTGCTCTTCCAAAATTGGTATAATGAGTATCATGATCCATCAAAGGACCTAAGTGATATCCCTTTGACAACATTTTGGTGTAATAACTCAAAAAACTCATCGAAGCGGGATAGTCGTTATAAGTTGTGCTTGTTGAAAAAGCAGGACCGCTCTCAACTGCACATCCAACAACGGCACTGTCTACCGAAACATTATAGGAAGTGGCATCAATACGATTATAATCACCATTTGAGGGATGGGCATAAGATGCAAATGCATTTCCATTTCTGTTTAATATTTTAAACAGTCCTGAAGGCCCGGTGTAATCACTTTTTGGAACATAAATCTGATAGTTGTTGGTTTCCCATCCAATAAGAGAATCTATTCCATAAATAAGCACATGACCACCATTACTTATCACTCCCCACTCCTGACCATACAATGCAACAAAAGAAGAATTCGTTGCGGCATTTGCCTGAGCAATCCCCAACGGCCAGTTATTTTTACTCATACCTGCTCCCGCGTGATTATGTTCAGATATACCTAAAAAATCCATCCCTAATGAATTTTTCGCATACGTATAATCGTCTGCAGGGGTGAATGCAGTACTGTCTTTATTGCCATCTGAATAACTGGAATGTGCATGCAGATTTCCAAAGTAAAAATTGTATGTGTTTGAAGATGAAGTGGTAAAAGCCTGCGTTAAAGGCGAACTTGATTTGTATTTGGGCCCTCCTGAACAAGAAAAATTCTGTATGGCAAAAACAAAGAAATAATAAATTGTTGAGGAGCTTAAATTGTTTTTATAAAAACTCAATGAACTTGAGTATAAAACCACTGTTGCATTGCCCAAACTAGCTCCTAACGCATACAAAGTATTATTAACCGGCAATTGCGTTAAAGTTGAGGAACTGCTCATCAATACCAAATAGCTATCAGCATCTATGCTCGCTGTAAATGATCCGGATATACTGCTATTGTCGCCACTTAACAATAAACTTGTAGGCTGATTTAATGGAGCAACACAAGTTGAGGTTATTGATAATGTTGTAACGGAAGAAGTTAAAGGTGAGGATTTATTGTAAACCGGACCATTAGAACAATTTTGTGATTTTAATCCAAAAACAAAATAATAGTAAGTAGTAGCTGAGTTCAATGAATCCTCTAAGAAAGAAGTTGATGGCCCACTGCAAACAACTATACCTCCACCCAAAGTGTCTTTTGGATTATAAGTTGTTCCATTGACAGGCAATGTATTTAAATTGTTTGAAGTTCTTCTGATTACCAAATATTCATCAGCGTTTGCCGAAGCTGTAAAGTCTCCTTGCAATCCTCTAGTAGTAAGATTGCTAAATAAAAATAATGTTGGTTGATTCAATGGAGCTTCGCAGGGAAGAATTCCTGAAGATGTTGTAAATGAAGAAAATAATGGATTTGTTGTGTTGTATAATGGACCACCAACACACCTATTATTCTGTGCAAAAACAAAAAGAAAATAATTTGTAGATGGATTTAATGATGAAATGTTAAAAGACAAGCTGTCGTCATTTGAAACAACAACTGCATCTCCCAAATCATCACCTAAATTATAAACAGCTCCATTTATAGGAAGCGCACTTAATGAATTTGTTGTGCTTAAAACAAATAAATAATCATCAACTCCACCTGAAGAAGCAATAAAATTTCCAGATACATTGCTGCTGCCAATATTTGAAAAATTAATACTTGTAGGTTGATTAGCAGGTACAACACAAGGTAAATTAGCCACACCCGTTATCTTTAAATTATCGATACTTAATTTAGGCCTTGAACCAGTTACTCCGCCAGTTCCATTAAATAAATAAAATCTAATTCTAGCAGTTGAGCTTCCATTAAAAATAGAAGGAAGATTCAGGTTGGTTATGCTTCCACTTGTCAATACATTATTAGTAAAATTTAAAACCTGTGCTGCTGACAATTCTGTAAATGAAACACCATCAATACTGGCATATACTTTCAATGATGCTTTTCTGTCACCAGTTGAATTGTTTACAGAAGCCCAATCAAAACTAATTGTACCTGCATTCAACCCTGTAAAATCCGCATAAAAATCCATAGCAACCGCACTTGAACTGTCAGTTGAACCTGTTGTCAACAACACCATACTACCCGAACCTTTTTGAACACCACCAGAAGTGGAAGATGTGAAACTTGTAGTTGCTGTAGTAATTTTCTTTGGATCAGGAATGCTGCCAGTAAATTGGGTTACATTACCCTTCCAAGATGTAGCACCCTTTCCAGAGGAAAATGTTCCATCAGCAGATGGGGATGTTTTAAAAGTCCAGTTTGCTATACTGTCAAAATTTTCGGTGTAAGTATAGTTGGCTTGAGAAGATATTACAATTGGAGTTTGTCCAAATATGCAAGAAGAAAAAAAACAAAAAAAACCGAGAAAAAAAAGAAGTCTCAACATAAGATATTATGATAGTAATCCGTAAAGATAGCCTTCTTATCCAAAAAATCTAAATATGAGAATAGTAGAAACTACGTATTTTTTTACTTAAAATACAATGGCATTTAATTAAAAAAGCGGTAACATGAAATGTCACCGCTTTTTTGATTGGAAATATGATTGAATAATTATTTGTTCATGTACATCACTTCTTTTGCCAATTTAACTGTACGAGTTACATCTGGCAAGTAAGCGGCTACCAAATTTGGAGCATAGTGCATGGGTGCATCTGCAGAAGTTATTCTGCGGATAGGTGCATCTAAATAATCAAATCCTTCTTTTTGAATTCTGAATGTTATTTCAGAAGAAACAGATGCAAATGGCCATTGCTCTTCAACAATAAGTAAACGATTTGTTTTCTTCACACTTTCAAGAATTGTAAACCAATCCAATGGACGAATAGTGCGCAAATCAATAACTTCTGCGCTGATGTTTTCTTTTGCTAATTCTTCTGCAGCTCCTAAAGCTACTTTCATCATTTTATTAAAAGATACAATGGTGATATCAGAGCCTTCTCTTACTACATTTGCTTTCCCAATTGGAATGATATATTCTCCTTCAGGAACCTCACCTTTATCTCCATACATTAATTCGCTTTCCATAAAAACAACTGGATCATCATCTCTGATGGCAGCTTTCAATAAACCTTTTGCATCATATGGATTGCTTACAGAAATTACTTTTACTCCAGGGATGTTCGCATACATACTTTCGAAAGCTGTAGAGTGTTGTGCTCCAAGCTGACCCGCGCTACCATTTGCACCTCTGAAAACGATCGGACAACCTACTTGCCCACCACTCATTGCCAACATTTTAGAAGCTGTATTTAAAATTTGGTCCAATGCCAAAACAGCAAAGTTCCAAGTCATAAATTCTACGATAGGACGTAATCCATTTTGAGCAGCACCCACAGCTATTGCAGTAAATCCCAATTCAGCAATAGGAGTATCAATTACTCTTTTTTCTCCAAACTCTTCAAGCATACCCTGACTTACTTTGTAAGCACCATTATATTCGGCAACTTCTTCTCCCATTAAAAAAACCCTCTCATCCATTCTCATTTCTTCCGACATCGCCTCACGTAATGCCTCTCTGAAAGTAATTTGTCTCATTGTAATATCTTGTTTTATTAAGCTTTATAAATTAGCGAGTTGCAAATTTATTCTACAAATGCCATAAAACAAAAAGAAAAGCAATTAACAGTTTTCGATAACGATTGCGCTTGCTCCTCCTCCACCATTACAAATGCCCGCAGCTCCATATTTCCCGTTATTTTGTTTAAGCACATTTATTAACGTAACAATCACTCTGGCTCCACTACAACCCAGAGGATGCCCTAAAGAAACGGCACCTCCATTTACATTCACTTTTGCAGGATCTAAATTCATTCTTCTTGTATTTTCAATCCCTACAACTGAAAAGGCTTCGTTTAATTCCCAGTAATTGATATCTTCCATTTTCAAGCCTGCTTTTTCAACTGCTTTCGGAACAGCTACTGCAGGAGCAGTTGTAAACCACTCAGGCGCTTGTTCTGCATCAGCGTAAGAAATAATTTTTGCTATTGGCTTTAATCCTAAACGCTCCATTTTTTCTTTGCTCATTAAAACCAGTGCTGCAGCTCCATCGTTCATGGTTGAGGCATTAGCTGCCGTTACAGAACCGTCTTTTAAAAAGGCGCTTTTCAATTCCGGTATTTTATCAAATTTTACGTTGAAAGGTTCTTCATCTTTTGAAAATAGTACAGGATCTCCCTTTTTTTGAGGAATGGGAACAGCTACAATCTCTGCATCAAACTTCCCTTCATTCACAGCCGCCTGACTTCTTTTATAACTTTCAATAGCAAATGCATCCTGATCTGCTCTGCTTACTCCACAAGATGAAGCGCACATTTCAGCAGCAACACCCATCGCTTTTCCATCATAAACATCTGTCAATCCATCTTTAACTAAACCATCAACCAACATCGTGTTACCGTACTTGTTACCCCATCTCATACTATCTGAATAAAAAGGAACATTGCTCATGCTTTCCATACCTCCGGCAACAACCACTTCAGCATCCCCCAACATAATACTTTGTGCAGCCAATGCAATTGATTTCATTCCGCTAGCACAAACTTTATTTACTGTGGTACAAATAACTTCATTTGGTAACCCTCCAAACTTAGCAGCCTGACGAGCAGGTGCTTGTCCTAAGTTAGCTTGAATTACAGCACCCATATAAACTTCATTAACATCTGCGGGGTTAATACCCGCTTTTTCAACTGCACCTTTGATAGCGATTCCTCCTAATTGTGTTGCTGAAAAAGATTTCAACGATCCGCCAAAACTTCCCATAGGAGTTCTCACAGCAGCTATTACATAAACTTCTTTCATATTTTTGGTTTTTATTTTATTTCTGATTGGACTCAATAATCTTCACCATTTCCTCTGCATTAAATTTGTTGGCTTCAAGTCCTTCGTATGCTTTTATGATGTTACCGTTCCATAGATAATTGATTCCTGGTGTGGTTGCTTTGTTTCCCAATAACTTAAAAAAGGTGGGGATATCATCGATAACAAAATAAGGAAAACTGCTTTTTACTTCTGTAAAGAATTCTGGTATTTTATAAACTTCTTCATTCATGAACAAAACAAATACAGGTGGCAATTTGTGCTTCTTGGATAACTTCACCATTTCTTTTGCAGCTTCCCTGCAATGATCGCAGCCGGGAACAAAAAGACAAACAATTTTTTTGCCTTCATCCAAATTAACTTTCTTGCCACTAAAATCTGTGTATACTGCAAATTTAGAATTCACTTTTGGTGGTGCCTGAACTTGATCGACTACTTGTTTTGTCGTATCTATTTTCTGATTTTTATTTTTTGAAGTATCTGTAGATATTGATTTCGAATTGGTATCTATCGAATTGTATATTATTGAATCAGAACTGAATTGAACCAGAGGAGTTACTACAGCTTTTTCTTCTTTCGCACAAGGACAAAATGGAAAAGCAAAAAACATTAAAAATGCTGAAAGGAAATAAATGAAAAGAATCATCACAAACTTATTCTCTCCTTTTGGTTTGTCGCTTACGTTTTTATATAAATAAACAAGCAATGCAATGGTGATTATATTTTTAATAAATGCTTCCAATGGTGTCATCGGAATCAATTGTCCAAAACAACCGCAATTGCCATTCATCGCACCATGCTCAACCATTTGAATACCCAAATGGATACAAAAAGCAGCAAGCAATAATACAGTAACGGGAATTACAAAAGATTTGATGAAATGATTTTGAAGGATACCGATAGCAATAGCTACTTCCAAAGCAATGATCAATCTTGAAAAATAAGGAGCGCTGCACCAATCCACAATTCCCAAATCAACCAATTGCTTTTCGAAAGCCCAAATTGGATAAGATTTAGCAACTGCTGAAAGTAAAAACAAAGCGGAAATAACAATCCTAACGATTAACGGTAAATGTTTTTTAATGTTCGCCATCTTTACTTTATTTAATTTAAAATTTTGTGAAACTTTATTTAAGGTGTTTACCTTCATCAATCAGAATCAATCCGAAAACAGCATAATTGAGTATGTCAAAAAAATTCGCATCAATTCCTTCGCTGATTACAGTAACTCCATTATTTGCTAAAATTTGTTTGATACGAAGCAGCTTTGCTAAAATCAAATCTATAAAACTCTCCTGACTCATTTCTCGCCATGCCTCTCCATAATCATGATTCTTGTCATTCATCAATTGCTTGGCCATTGCCACCTTACTGTCATACATAGCCGAAACTTCTTTTACCGACAAGTCTTCTACATTTTCGTCTGTTATATCCAACTGAATCAAACCTATAACAGCATAATTTAAAATGCCCTGAAATTCGCTTTTAATGCCATCTTCAATTTTCTGTTCTTGCTTTTCCTGGATGGTTCTGATTCTTCTAGCTTTGATATAAATCTGATCCACAATGGAAATAGTTCTATACACTCTCCAAGAGGTTCCATAATCGCCAGTTTTTTTTAAGAATATATTTCTACAATTAGAAATTGCCTGATCATATTGAGAATTGGTAGCTGTCATTGATTTTATAAATAAATCTATTATTAAATAATCCCAAAAACAAGGTTATCCTGTTTTATTTGCAACTTTGGTTTTAATTTGCAAAAATACAATTACTATCTCAATGTTAACCCTCAACTGCAAAGGAAAAATATTAAGCCTGGAAAGACCACTCATAATGGGCATCCTCAATGCTACTCCGGATTCTTTTTTCGAAGGACATTTGAATGACTCCAATGACTCCATCATAAAACGAGTTGGACATATGATAGCTGATGGAGCTGATATCATTGATATCGGCGGGCAAAGCACCAAACCAGGCAGTGAAAGGGTTGAACTTGAAGCAGAAAAAAAGCGGGTAATACCTGTAATTGATTTGATACATCAACATTATCCAGAATGTATTATTTCAGTAGATACCTATTACAGTAAAGTTGCTGAGTTGGCCGTTCATGTTGGCGCTTCTATTGTAAATGATATCAGTGCAGGTAATTTTGATAAGGATATGATTGAAATTGTAGGAAAATTAAAGGTACCCTATATATGCATGCATATGCAGGGAACACCTGAAACCATGCAAAACAATCCTCAATATCAAAACATCACAAAAGAAGTGATTGATTTTTTTAGTGAAAAAATTCAAGAGTGTAAAAAAGCAAATATTCAGGATATCATCATCGACCCTGGATTTGGTTTTGGAAAAACCATTGAACACAATTTTAAGTTATTAAGAGAAATGGAAGCATTAAAAATCCTGAAGCTACCTATTCTTGCAGGATTATCAAGAAAAGGAATGATTTATAAATCACTGAACACATCTGCAAATGAAGCATTGAACGGAACTAGTATTTTAAATACTTTGGCTCTGAATAATGGAGCATCCTTTCTAAGAGTACATGATGTAAAAGAAGCTCGTGAAGCTGTTGCTTTATTTCAATTATACAAAAATGCCACCCTTTGAGAGTGGCATTTAAAAAATTTATGTTGGTATTAATTTCTCTTCATCTTTTTCTTCATAGAGTCTGGCATTGCATTTTTCATGCTATCTAAAAACTTTTTTTGTTTTTCTATTCTTTCTTTCTGAACCTTTTCTGCTTCTGCTTTAGCTTGCTCTTTTGAAAGCACATCTATCACCTCAATATCAAAAATCAAAATTGAATTTGGTTTGATATCTGCGCCAGCACCTTGCTTTCCGTAAGCTAATGTAGATGGGATAAAGAACTTGGCTTTAGCTCCTTTGTTCAACATTTTTAAACCATCATACCAGCCATTAATTACTGAATTCCCTAATGATCTATCATTAGTTAAGTTTACAAGAAATGGCTCTACATGTCCTTTAGATGGATCTGTATTGCTGTCAAACACTTTACCATCCATTGTTTTTCCAGTGTAATTAACTTTCACCACAACTGAAGTGTCTAATTGTGCGCCAGTTCCTGGCTGAAGGATTTGAACATATGTTCCTAAAGGTGCTTTTGTTGCATTTGAAATGTTATTCTTTTTCAAATAATTCAGAATGGCTTTTTCATCTTGCTTTAACAATTCAATGTTGGCCACAGAATCTTTCGCTCTTTGAAGAATCATTTCTGCATTACGAGCACTATCAGCTTGTGATTGATTTTTAAATACATTAAGCAACTTAACAGTTGTTAATAAATAATATCCCTTTTTGATAAAAGGAGGCATTCCACCAGGATTTTGAGCTATTAATGAATCTGCTAACATTCTTAAAACCAAACTATCTCCATTTTTCATTTTGCTGATGATTTTGTAATAGTCTGGAGGAATAGACAAGGAATCCAATGGCTGAATCACTGCACCACTAGAAGTTCTGGTATCACTCATCAATGAATCAGTTTTACCATTGTTGATGTATTGTGCAATTTGCATTTGCATGAAATCGCCATATTTCATTGAAGTTCCATTACCATTAGAAATGATTTTGTACTCTAATCCTTTAGGACCTTTTTGGAAATTCTGCTTACATGAAACCATAAAGATTACACCCAAGCATAAAAAAGAAAATTTGCGCATTTTGATTTGTTTTAAAATTTATAAGTACTTAATTGATCTTTATTTTCGGTAATTGCTTTAGCAAACTTACTCACTACTTCATCCAAAGGTTCTTTACTTTGCCCTCCTGCAGCATTAAAATGCCCCCCTCCTTCAAAATAATTTCTTGCAAAGGTATTCACATCGAAGCTCCCTTTACTTCGGAATGACATTTTTCTCTCATCGCCTCTATCTATAATAATTGCAGCTAGTTTTATACCCTCTATGCTCAACGGATAATTCACCAATCCTTCCGTATCGCCGGTTTTAATGTCATATTTAATTAAATCCGCTTGCGGAATGGATATCAAAGCGGTATTGTATTCATAATACAATTTCATTCTGTTTAATAACACATTACCTATGAACCTCAATCTATTTTCGGTAAAATTGTCGAAAAGATTTTGATGTATGATACTGTGTTGCAATCCTCTTTTGATAAAATCTGATACCATGGAATGAACATCTGCTGAAGTAGACGGAAACCTGAAAGAACCTGTATCAGTCATTACACCTGCATATAAACATTGAGCAATATCATCATTAATTTTATCACCAAATCCTGAAGCCATGATAAAATCATACACCATTTCTGCAGTTGAACTTTTGGTGGTGTCACTTACCCCATATGCAAACATTTCTACTTGTGGTTGCTGGTGATGATCTATTAAGATTTTGATCGCATTGGATTTGATTAACTCCGGTTCCATTTTTTTTGTCCTGCTCAACGTATTGAAATCCAGACAAAAAATCCAGTCAGCGTTATGTATAAACTCATTTGATTTGGATGTCTCTTTTTCAAAATCAAGAACACCTGAACATGCAGGCATCCAATTTAAAAAAGCAGCCCAATTGGTTGGAGAAATCACTTTTACATCATGACCAAATTGAATCAAAAAATGAAATAACCCTAAAGTTGAACCCATTGCATCTCCATCAGGCTTTTGATGCATGGTAATTACAATTTTTTTGGGCTGTGTAAGTTCTGAAAAAATATGATGTATAGGTTGCATAAAATCGGGGCAAAAGTAAGTGGAAATAGTGAATGTGCAAATTTAGAGCACATCAAAAGCAAATAGGCCTTATCTTTGCGCCCAAAATTCAAAACAATGACTAACAGAACTTTTACGATGATCAAGCCAGATGCTACTGAAAAAGGGCACACTGGAGGTATTTTAGAAATGATAAACAAGGCGGGATTTCGAATTGTTGCTATGAAAATGACACATCTTAGCCAACAAAAAGCGGGTGAATTTTACGCAGTACATAAAGAACGTCCTTTTTATGGCGAATTGGTTGAATTTATGAGCCGTGGACCTATCACTGCTGCAATTCTTGAAAAAGATAATGCAGTTGAAGATTTCCGTAAATTAATCGGTGCTACCAATCCTGCAAATGCAGAAGAAGGTACCATCCGTAAAAAATATGCTGCTTCAATTGGTGAAAATGCTGTTCATGGCAGCGACAGCGATGAAAACGCTGCAATAGAAGGCAACTTCTTCTTCAGTAAATTAGAGCAATTCTAATTTATTAAAATCTATTTTTCAAAACAGCGGTGGCAATAAAGTCACCGCTGTTTTTTTATTAATTAAATAATATTTTGAGTTAAATTCACCATTGATAAGATGCAAACTACATTAACAATAATCAGATATAAAAACTGGGCAATTCCTTTTGCATTCATATCTATGGCAATTTTCCGAATCCCATTTTTATTAAATCGTAATATTTCATTTTATAAATTGATGGGATCAGGTAAAAACGGAACCTTTGATAAAATTCCAGATTTAAATCAATGGGCGATTTTAGCAATTCATAAAAACAATATAGGAAACTCCATCAGTACTATAGAAAAGCTATATGGCAAATTCATTTCGTTTTGGTTAAAAACATTCTCAAGTGAACAATTTATCTTTTTATTGGAACCCATTTCAGGCCATGGACTTTGGGACAACAAAGAAGTTTTTGGAGAATTCAAAAATAACGAAACCTATTTTGGTCCTATTGCCACCATGACGAGGGCTACCATTAGACTCAACAAATTAAAATATTTTTGGAAAAATGTTGCTCCCGTTGCTAATAAAATGAATCATGCAAAAGGTTTTATTTATTCTATAGGAATAGGTGAAACTCCCTGGATAAAGCAAGCCACTTTCAGTGTTTGGGAAAGTGTGGAAGATATGAAGCATTTCGCATACAGCATGAAAGAACACAGTGAAGTGATAAAAATAACTAGAAAGGAAAAATGGTACAAGGAGGATATGTTTGTTAGGTTTAATATCATAGATACTGCAGGTAAAATCAATGGCATCAACCCTCTGAAAAGAAATCAGTAGATTTGCTTAAAATTGAATACTTAGTCTCGGATTATATCTTCACCTAAAAAAAGTGCTTGAAAATGAAAAATATAAAATTAATTGAAGTCCCCTCCGAAATTGGGGCCGGAACTAGAGGTGCAAGCTTAGGAATAGATGCCATCAAAATTGCCGGACTTGATTTTATGAGCAATTTCTTTGTTCATTTCCCTTCAGAAAAAGTACAAACAGAAAATACTTTATTGTTTGAACCGATTCAATCACCCTATGCCAAAAGAATCCACGGAGTACTGAATATGTGCGAACGTGTAAGTAATGCCGTTAGCGACACTATCAAAAATAATTTCTTTCCTGTAATTTTAAGTGGAGACCATAGCAATGCAGCTGGAACTATAGCTGGCATCAAATCGGCTAAGCCTAAAAGCAAATTAGGTGTAATCTGGATTGATGCCCATGCCGACTTGCACTCCCCCTACACAACTCCCTCAGGAAATATGCATGGCATGACTTTAGCTACAGCTCTTGCTGAAGATAATACAGAAAATAAAGTTCATGAAATTGATGACAAAACAAAATCATTTTGGGAGCAATTAAAATCATTAAATAAAATCAAACCCAAAGTACTTGCGGAAGACATCGTATTTATAGGCTTAAGAGATTTTGAAAAAGAAGAAAAATCATTGATTGATAAATTAGGCATAAAAACCATCTCCATTAGTGAAGTAAGAAGAAATGGTGCTGAAAACATCTGCAGAAAAGTATTACGCTATCTCAGCGATTGCACTGACATCTATGTGAGTTTTGATGTTGATAGCTTAGATTCTTCCATATCTAAAGGAACTGGAACTCCAGTGAGCAATGGCTTGAAAGAAAGAGAAGCTGAAGATTTAATCAGTAAGTTCATGCAAAACAGAAAAGTTTGTTGCTTTGAGATATCTGAAGTAAATCCTACACTCGACAAAGAAAATCTAATGGCTGAAATCGCATTTAATATTTTACAAAGAAGCGTGAATGTTTTGATGATGAATTAATTTTTTATCGTTGTATAAAATCAAGAAGCCCCGGGTTACCCCGGGGTTTCTCTTGTCCTGTAAATCAACCATTAAACGCTATTTTATAATATGCTTATGTCTCTTTTTGTTCTAAGGGATTCCAACGATGGATCCAATTCAATCGCTTTATCACACAAATTTTCTCCTTTCTCTTTCATCCCTTTTTTCTGAAAACATAATCCCGCTTGGAATAAAGTTTTACTGTCTTTTGTATCTAGTTCCATTAATTTTTCACAATAGAATAAGGCTCTGTCATACTGTTTTTTTTCATACAATGAAGTGATTAATGACCTTACAATATCTTTCTTCACCGGATTTTTTTGCCACAATTCCATAATCAAATTTTCACCTTTTGGATAGTCGCCGCAGTATATTGATGCGAATGCATAATTTTCTTTGTAATCATTGCCCGGTATATACCCACGTTCCACTGATTTATTAAATGCAATCAAAGCATTCTTGAAATCATTGTTTAAATAGTACAAAATTCCTTGCTCGTATATCCACATGGGCCTTACATCTGGCATTTTAACAACAGCATCATAACAGGTCATTGCTTTGTTGTATTGCTCCATTTCTACATAGATTTTTGCAAGAGTATATTTAATGATGATATCTGTGGGATTTTCACGCGAAGCAAGATTTAAATATGTTTCTGCTTTTACATAATCTTCTAATTCATAATTACATAAACCCAGAATTCTATTATAGTTTTTAGAATTTGGGCAAGATTCAATAAATTCCTTTGCTTTATTTATTTGATGTTTGTTAAAATAAATATTGGCTAACTCTTCAAGTACGATTGGATTGTTAGGATCCAATTGAATATATTTTTCAAAAAATTGCTGAGACAATGCAAGCTTATGCATTTCTTTAGCTAGGTATGCTTGAGCTAAAACAACAGATTTATTTTTCGAGTTAAAATTCAATGACTTTTGAAAATGCTGACTTGCAAGAGAAAGATTATTATTCTTTTGAGCGTCTATTCCCCTTTCGAAATAAAACGTTGAACTATCGGTTATTTGTGCGACGGAAATTTGATAAAAGCATATCAAACCCAGCAGGGATAATAATTTCATAGTGGTACGGATTAAAACCTTAAAATTCCATTATCGGAATATCAGGATACTTAACGCCGGAACATCTATTTTTATTTCATTACCTCCAGATTTTTTATTTGTTAAAATGGGCATTGCGTTTAAAAATTCGCCTGTACCCCAATATTGGATATCATTTGAATTAAATACCTCATTCCATATTTTTTTCCCTTTTATATGTAGGACACAGTCGATATAATTATTATTTGAAATATTTAATACAACCAGAATATCATTTTTAGACTTTTTTCCCATTCTTTTAAAAGCTAATATGCCTTCGTTACGTTTATTCAATTCCACCCAAACAAATCCAGATTCATCAAATTGATTTTCATATAAAGTAGGCTCATTCTTATAAAAATGAGATAAATCCCTCACCCAATTTTTCATTTTCTGGTGAGAATCATGATTCAATAATGACCAATCCAATTCAGATTGGTCATTCCATTCACTGGTTTGTGCAAATTCATTTCCCATGAACAAAAGCTTTGCTCCGGGATGCGTATACATATAACCGTAGAGTAATCTCAGATTTGCAAATTTCTCCCATTCGAAGCCGGGCATTTTATAAATCATCGGACTTTTTCCATGAACCACTTCATCATGACTCAAAGGCAGCATGAATTTTTCATCATAGAAATACATCATGCTGAAGGTAAATGTATTTTGAGCGTGTCGTCTGTCGGCATGTGGTGTTTTAAAGTACCTGAATGTGTCGTGCATCCAGCCCATCATCCATTTCATTCCAAAACCCATGCCGCCCTTATCGGTTGGTGTTGTTATATCGGGCCAGTCGGACGCTTCTTCAGCGATGGTTTGCACATCCGGAAATTCAGTGTAAATCGTTTGATTAAGTTCTTTCAAAAAAGAAATCGCTTCCAGATTTTCATTGGTTCCCAATTCGTTGGGCTGCCATTCCCCTTCATTTCTTGAAAAATCAAGTCTAATCATTGAATTAACAGCATCTACTCTGATTCCATCTGCATGGTAATACTTCAACCAAAAATGCGCACTGCTCAACATAAATGATCTCACTTCTCCCCTTTTATAATTAAATACGTAACTGTTCCAATCAGGATGAAAGCCTTTTTGCATATTAGCATATTCATAAGTATGTGCTCCATCGAAATAAAAAAGTCCGTGCTCATCTTTTGGAAAATGTGAAGGAACCCAATCTAAAATTACTCCTATATCATGCTGATGCAACTGATCAATCAAATACATCAAATCTTCGGGTATGCCATAACGTGATGTTGCGGCAAAATATCCTGTACACTGATAACCCCAGCTTGCATCATACGGATATTCCATCACAGGCATAATTTCAACATGAGTAAAACCCATCTCTGTAATATAGGGCACTAATCTTTCTGCAATTTGATGGTAAGTATTAAAGCTGTCCCAATCGTTTTTATTGGGGCGCATCCAGCTCGACAAATGAAGTTCATATACATTCCATGGAGCATTTAACGCATTCTTCTTTTTTCTTTTCTGCATCCATTTTTTGTCGTTCCATCCATATTCAAAATCCCATAATTTTGAGGCGGTTGCAGGGCGTTTTTCCGCATAAAAAGCATATGGATCCGCTTTTACATACTCTTTATTTTGAATGCTAGTGATATGATATTTGTACAAATCTCCTTTTTGTAGATCAGGAATAAAACCTTCCCATATTCCCGATTGATCCAAACGAGGATACAATTCGTGAGATTTTTTATCCCATTGATTAAAATCCCCTAAAATCGATACCTTTTTGGCATTGGGAGCCCAAACAGAAAAATAATACCCTTTATTTTTGTTGAATTGGCAATAATGAGAGCCAAAATAATCGTAACCGTTGGATAATTTACCATTTTGAAATCGTTTTATTATTTCAGAATCAAAAAGGGAATGAGGCCAAACAGGAGATTGATTATACAATTGTTACTTTTTTGAATAAAAATAAGTTTATTAATTTAATTCAATACATCTTTGCAGATAATTGAAATCAGTCAAACTATATATTTTTTAAAACTGATTTTGTTTCATTATTAAATCAATCTCAAACAATCAATGACCAGGATTTTATTAATTATCGTAATCACATTAATTAGCAGTACTTTTTCTTTAGGACAAAAAATTCAAATCAACGGAAAAATACAGGATGAGGCAGGAAAGATGCCAATCAAAAATGCCGTAGTTATGATTTTATCAGAAAAAGATTCTATTCTGCAAAGCTTTACAAGAACCAACGAAAGAGGTGAATACATGCTTACAATAGAAAGCGGAGGAAATAAAATATTAATGATTACAAATCCTTTATATGCAGATTATGTTGATAACATCACTTTGAACGGAAATTCAAAAACTATAAATACCGTAAATCTTACCAATAAAAGCAAATTACTTCAAGAAATCATTATTAAAACCGGTGGAAGCATCAAAATAAAAGGTGACACCACCATTTATACCGCTGATAGTTTTAATGTGAGCGCAAACGCCAATGTAGAAGAATTACTCAAAAAACTTCCAGGAATCCAGGTTGATAAAAATGGAGAAATAAAAGCCATGGGTGAAAAAGTACAAAAAGTGCTGGTTGATGGCGAAGAGTTTTTTGGCGACGATCCTGGTATGGCTGTTAAAAACTTGAGAGCAGATGCTGTTAAAGAAGTGCAGGTATTTGACAAAAAAAGTGAACAAGCTGCTTTTACTGGCATTGATGATGGAAATACTCAAAAAACCATCAATTTAAAATTGAAAGAAGATAAACGTAAAGGGTATTTTGGGAAAATAAGTCTTTCAGGTGGCGCAGGTAAAGATATTACCAATCGATTTAACAATAATTTCCTTTTTGGTTCATTTAAAGGAAAAAGAAAAATATCTGCGTTCATACTCAATGGCAATACAGGACAAGATGGATTAAACTGGCAAGAAAATCAGAAGTATGGCATGAATGAAAACAGCAATTTTGAAATGTGGGATGAAGACGGCATTTTCGCTTTTAGTTTTGGTTCAGGCAATACAGATGAAGAAGTATACATCAATGCAGAAAATGGATTTTTAAGAAATGTAAACTCAGGATTACAGTACACCAACAAATGGAAAGACAAACACAACCTTAACTTCTCTCCAAAATATAATGAACAGGATTATACTAACATTAAAACAGTAAAAAATATTACTCAATATGGCGACTCTTCAATAATTGAAAATAGCGTATCTACCAATCAAATTAAAAGATACAATTTAAAAAATACATTGATTTACGATTTCAATATTGACAGTAGCAATTCATTGAAAGTAACCTTGAGACAAAACTTTTTCCATAGTGAAAATAAAGACATCACCATTTCAGAAACCAATGGAAATTCAGGAAAACTAATCAACAATAGCAGCAAAGAAATTAATAACAGTTACGATAAAAACAATTCAGTTGTTAATTTGATTTTTAAACACAAGTTTAAAAAAGAAAGAAGAACATTGTCACTTAATGCCGACTTGAATTATTTGAAGATTGAAAGTAACAATTATCTGAAATCTAACAATATTTTTGCTTTCAACAATTTCGACTCAACTATCGACCAGGTTACCAAAGGAGATAAAAGCACCAACGCTATCTCAACTAAACTGATTTATACAGAACCGCTATCAAAAAGATGGTCAATGGAATTAAGTTATGAATTTTCAGCAAATACCGGAAAAAACAACCAAAACACTTTCTCTAAATCTAATACTACTGATACTTATGATGTTTACAATAATTTACTAAGCAACAATTTTGATCAAAACATCATCATTCAAAAACCATCAGCAAAATTCAATTATGCGTTCAAGAAATTCAAATTCAATTTTGGATCAGGTTTCGGATTCACCCAATTTGATCTTTTGGATGTATCTAACAAAAAAGAATATTTAAGAAATTACACCAACCTCTTTCCTACGGCCACTTTTGTATATGCATACAAAGGCAATCACTCATTGAGAATTAAATACAATGGTTATAACACCCAACCAACATTAAACCAATTACAACCATTACAAAACAATAACGACCTCTTTAATCAATATATTGGGAATCCTGATTTAAAGCCTTCATTCGCCAACAATATCAATATCAATCACAATGGATACAATTTTCTTAAAGAGATGTGGAATTACCAATCATTGAATATCACATTCACTAATAACTCTATTACAAACAGCAAGATATTCGATCCATTCACCGGTAAAACCATTACCCAACCTGTAAACACAAATGGAAATATCAATGTTAATTTATGGACTGGAGTTGGCTTTAAATTAAAGAAAACAAAAATCGATATCGAATTCAATCCCAATGCTAATTATTCTAGATTTAATGATATTATTAACGGAATTAAAAGTTCATCCAAAACAATCTCTGGTGGAATCAACCTCACTGTTAGAAAGTCTATTGCTGATAAATACGATTTAAGTGCAAACAATGACTTCAATTATAACTATAATACAAATGCTCAAACAAATACATCTAATTCTTTCAAGACAAACAAGTTAAGTTTAAATGCTACGTTTTACTATAAAAAAGTTTGGTCTATAATTTCTGACTTCGAATACTTTTCTAGAGAAAAACTACCCGGACAAACAGACAATTTAAATGTGAATATGCTTAATCTAAAATTGCAAAAAACATTCAAGAATAAAGAGTATACTTTATATGCACAGGTTAGAGACTTGTTAAACCAAAACACTGGAATCGACAGAAACTATTATGGTAATACTTTCAGCGAAGAAAGAAATCAACGATTGAAAAGATACTTCATGATCGGTTTTAGCTGGGATTTTAAAAATAACAATAAGAAAAAATAAAAAGTGAAAAGTAACATTTTAAAAATGAAAAAGATCATATTATTCTTTGTTTTACAAACATCACTAAGTTTAATGGTTAGTGCTCAATTTATTGAGAGTGGCGAGATCGAATTTGAAGTAAAGACAAACATCAAAAAAACGATGGGTAACACTCCATGGGGCGAAATGATGAAGAACAAGCTTCCTAATTTCAAAACAGCCTATTATAAATTCACTTTCAATCAAAACAAAAGTAATTACCAATTTGACCATTGGGAAAATAAAGATCTGATTCCAGATATGTTTAGAAAGAGTGATGAGCAATCCATTTGGTATTCTGATTTCGATAACAACAAATTAATAATGCAAAAAGATGTATTTGGAACTGCATTCAACATCAAAGATTCATCGATTAAAATCGAATGGAAATTGAGCAATGAAAATCGTATCATTTCGGGGTATAATTGCAGAAAAGCAGTGGGCAAAATTATGGACAGCGTTTATGTATTCGCTTTCTATACCGAAGAAATCACCATCCCTGGTGGCCCCTGCACCATGCATGGTTTACCGGGAATGATTTTAGGAATGACAATACCAAGATTATACACTTCATGGATAGCCACTAAAATCAATGATAAAACAAAAGCAATTACGATTTCAGAACCTGCTTCATCTAAAAACGTTTTTTCATTAAATGCAATTCAAAAAACCATCATTGAAAAGACAAAAGAATGGGGAGGCAATGATGACGATCCCGAATCCAGAAAATGGATTGAACAATTGGTTTGGAATGTGTTACTGTAATTCAAAGCCATCGTTGATTACAGCACTTTTCTTAATGACAATGATTCCGTCTTTAATTGAAAATAATGGATGATCTGCATTTTCGAGGTGAGTTCCTCCTATTATAGTAACGTTATTGCCTACACGACAATCTTTATCGACAATTACATTTTTCAATACACACTGATCACCAATACCCAACTTGGGTAAGTTGATGCTATTATTATTTTCAATCTGATCGATGGTTTCATAAAAATCATTACCCATGATATAGCAACTGATAATTCTAGTTCCCTTTCCTACCCTGCTTCTAATACCAATAACTGAATTGGAAATCTCTGCTGCATGAATAATGGAGCCTTCTGCAATGATTGAATGAATGATACTCGTACCGATAAATTTTGCTGGTGGCAGCATTCTTGCCCTGCTGTAAACCATCTTGTCGTTATCAAATAAATTAAAAGGAGGCAAGTCTAGAGTCAAAGCCAAATTAGCTTCGAAAAAGGATGATATATTTCCGATGTCTGTCCAATACCCATCATACTGATAACTTACTACTTTATACTGGCTCAAAGAGTAAGGCATAATCTCTTTGCCAAAATCTGTTGCATCTGCTTTTTCAGATTCCAACAAATTGAATAAAGCTTTTTTATTGAAAACATAAATGCCCATCGAAGCGAGGTAAAACCTTCCTTGTTCTTTCATTTCATTACCTGTATCACTGATCCAATCTGGCAACAATTGAACTGCAGGTTTTTCTATGAATGAAGTAATGATATTGTATTCATCAGCTTTTAATATGCCGAATTCAGTTGCCTCATGCTGACCAACAGGTATCGTTGCAATTGAAATATCTGCTCCTGAATTTCTATGACTTTCCAACATAAAGGTGAAATCCATCTGATACAACTGATCTCCACTTAAAATCAATACATATTCGAAATCTTCTTTTTTTATATGCTTCAATGACTGACGAACCGCATCTGCAGTTCCCTGAAACCATCCCGGACTGTCGGGTGTTTGTTCTGCAGCAAGGATGTCAACAAAGCCATTACTGAAACCACTGAACTGATAGGTATTTTTGATATGCTTATTTAATGAAGCTGAATTGTATTGTGTCAATACAAACATGCGATTAATATTGCTGTTAATACAATTCGAGATTGGAATATCAACCAATCTATATTTGCCTGCTATAGGAACTGCGGGCTTACTTCTTGTTGCAGTAAGTGGATATAATCTGGTGCCGGCACCGCCGCCTAAAATAACTGCTATTGTTTTTTTATTGATCATATGGAATACTTAACTTATTGTTTTGTAAAGTAATAGATAATCATTCGCACTTTTCTCCCAACTGTTATTGATTGTTATCATTTTTTTTCTCAAGATATTTACCTTAGAAGAGTCATGATATAAATCAATTGCCCTTCCAATAGAATAGACTATATCATGAACTGAAGCCTCATTAAAACAAATTCCGTATCCATTTTTCTCTCCAAAATCAACCACCGTATCTTTTAATCCGCCTGTGCTTCTTACTATAGGAATGGTTTGATATCGTAAAGCATACATTTGGTTCAATCCGCAAGGTTCCACTCTGCTTGGCATCAATAAAAAATCAGCACCTGCATACATCTGATGACTCAACTGTTCATTGTATTCTAGCTTTGAATGATAGTAATCAAATGAATGTTCCTTAATGCCCATCAATTCTTTTTCAATTGCAGGGTTACCATTGCCCAACATTAAAAAGTTAAACTGAGCGGGATATTTTTCAAAAGCAATCCTCAAGGCTTCGGGCAATAAATCAGCCGATTTCTCTCCTACTAAACGACCAATAAAAATGAACAAAGGCAATTTTTCTTCAAACCCAAACTCGTTGCATAAATATTTCTTATTCAATTCTTTTCCCTTTTCAAAATTATTTTCGTCAAAATTAAATTGAATCAGAGGGTCTATTGCCGGATTCCATACAGCATAATCAATGCCATTAATTATACCTGAACATTTTTGTTTTTCTGAAGAAATCAGGTATTCTATACCGTTAGCTTTAGAAAAAAGCTCCTGCATGTAACTTGGGCTCACTGTTGTTACTCTGTCGGCGCATTTAACAGCACAAGCCAATGGATTCAACTGATAATCCCATTCCAGCAAACCTTTATTCCATTTTTCCCATGGCGGGAAAGCGTCAGATTTAGTTAAAGGCATCCAGCCTTGATATTGTGCATTATGGATGGTTAATACCGTTTTTATATTTACAAGAGATGTATATTCATAACAATTCCTTATCAGGAAGGGAATCAATCCAGTGTGATAGTCATGCACATGAATGATATCAGGATTATTTTTCCATGTTGACAGCCATTTTAAAAAAGAGAGTTGAAAAACGAGATAGCGGTCACTGTCATCTTCATAACCATAAACATTTGTTCTGTCGAAAAAACCTTCAACCTGAATACAATGCAGCTCGAAGCCTAAAATATTTTTTTGCTCTTTGATTACGGTAAAATTCACTTCTCGATTGAAAAAGGGAATTGAATTTTGATATACCGTATCCCATTGATGCTGAAAGAGAAAAGAAGTTTGGTGCATAGGCATTACCACTTTGATGTGATGCCCTAGTTTTTGTTGGTATTTTGGAAGCGAACCAACTACATCAGCAAGTCCGCCTACTTTTGCTACAGGATAACATTCGGCGCTGAGATGTATGATTTCCATTTCAAAAACTTAATTTATGATATCCTGAAAAGGGGAACAGTATGATAATCTGATCCCATTCTTTTATTATGCATTCTTTTCATTCAACCATTGGTTTCTACCCCAATTAGGAATTACATGCTTTTCACTATGATAAGATGAACGAACCAACGGGCCACTCTCAACGTAATCCAATCCTAACTGATATCCGATTTCACGATATTCTGCAAATTCATCGGGATGAATAAAACGCTGAACAGAAAGATGTTTTTTTGTGGGTTGAAGATATTGACCCAAAGTAACCACATCAACACCACTATTGTATAAATCTTTTAAGGTTTGAACTACTTCTTCTTTGGTTTCACCTAATCCCAACATGATACCACTTTTGGTTCTCATGCCACCTTCTTTTAATGTTTTCAGCGTTTCCATACTTTGCCAGTATTTGGCTTGAATACGTACTTGTCGTGTAAGCCTTTCCGTTGTTTCTATATTGTGACTCACCACTTCTGGTGCAGCATCAATAACACGTTGAATATTTTCTTTTTGTGCTTTAAAATCTGGAATCAAAGTTTCCAAAGTAGTATCCGGATTTAATGCTTTTACCGCTTTGATGGTATTGAACCATATTATGCTTCCTCCATCTTTCAACTCATCCCTATCTACTGAAGTTATTACTGCATGTTTAACTTTCATCAGATGGATAGCTTCAGCCACTCTTTGAGGTTCATCCCAATCCACAGGATCGGGCTTACCGGTTGCTACTGCACAAAAACCACAGCTTCTGGTACAAATATTTCCTAAGATCATGAAGGTTGCAGTTCCTGCACCCCAGCATTCTCCCATATTAGGACAATTACCACTTTCGCAAATCGTATGCAACTTGTGCTGATCCACTAAACCTCTCACATGCTTATATTCTTCACCAATCGGCAATTTAACTCTTAACCAATTCGGTTTTTTTACCGGAAATATTTGATCCTCTGAAGCAGTTCCACAAGACATTATAAAATAGAATTTAAAAGTTATTAATTATTTTCTTGTTCCAAATATCAAAGAAAGATACACGCCTAAAAAAAGTTGATTTTGCTTAATCGCAATCATTTGAGGTATCTTTTTCGAATAATATTCTAATGATGCACCGATTTCCAATCCACTTATTATTTCGTTGTATTTACCATAGTCAAAACGAAGAGCAGATTTTAAATACATACCTGGTATCATTTTCATCTTATTCCAACCCTGACCTAAACCGGGACCACCAATTACAGCAAAAGAGTCTGAAACATTATAATCTTCATTATATAGAGTTTCATAATTTACAAAACTTATTACATCTTCAGCATTTGCAACCTCTACAAGATAAGGCCTTAGCAACCCCAAAGAAAGACCACCGCCAAAATTACAGCTCACCGAAACTCCATTTTTGTTCCCTTTGTTTCCTAATAAAAACTGTTGTTGTACTCCCAATTTCATAGGATAAAAGAAATTAATTTTACCGTAAATAAATGGAGCAGAATTGACATAAGGATTTGTTGACTTTTCCTCTTTACTGTTTTTTCTTTCAACTATTTCTAACTGAAATAACAAAGATTTTTTTACTGATTGAGCCTTGCCATATTCTAAAAATCCGCCATAACCATCGTTAACCAATTTAAATCCTCCTGCAAGATGTGTTTTGTAATGAATCACACCTTCTTCTTCTTGCTTTATGATTGCGTTGATTCTTTTATTCTTCTCATCGCGCTTCGATTTCCTGTCTTGATAAATGATTTGAGCAGACAATGAATTGTTGATCAACATCAAAAACAGTGTATATAAAAATAATTTCTTCATGTTTACTGTTTACTTGAGTAAATTTATGCAAAAATACAATGATGCAAGGTAACTTACCATTATTGTTTAAAAGTTCTTCATTGTTAAAAAACCCAATAAAATGACAGCAGTTATAACTTATAAAGGAGATTTAAGATGTGAATGTACCCACCTTCAAAGCGGCACAATTATTGAAACCGACGCCCCAACAGACAATAGAGGCAAAGGCGAGCGATTTAGTCCTACCGACACCGTTTGTGTAGCATTAGGCACCTGCATCATCACAACAATGGGAATTAGGGCAAATGATATGAATGTTGAACTTAAAGAAACCCAACTTGAAGTGACCAAACATATGCTCAGCGAGCCCAGAAGAATTGGCAAAATTGATATTGTTTTAAATATTCCGCCAATTACAATTGAAGAAAAAGACAAAAAAGTTTTGGAAATGATTGGCAATAATTGTCCAGTAGCAAAGAGCTTGCATCCAGATTTAGAAGTTAGCATTCAGTACAATTGGCTTTAGATTTATTTTGATTCGGATTTGAAAATGGCATAACCAATTTGACAATTCAAACAATTCTTCAGATTACAATATTCATTTTTCAACTCAATCAAAAATTGACTGTCAAGTGCATTTTTGGGAATGATATTTAGTTGCATAAAATTATCTACAATTTTATTTTTTTCGGCTTTGGTTTCTGATAACATATCCATTGCCTTACTGATATATTTTTCCTCTTTCATAATAAAACCATATGAGAATTGCATAGGAATGATTGCGTTAACCAATAAATGCAAAATCATTCTATCTCCCATTTTCTTTTTCTGAAAGATACTAGCCTCATCAAAACGAAAATGATCATCCCAATACGATTGTGTTTCCATTTTAAAATAATCTTTAAAATAGTTTATATTATCTAAATTCAAAAATGACCCAATACTGGTTGCATTTACAGCAATAAAAGCAGATAATTGGGCTAAACGAACCGAAGGAAAATTAGAAGGCCTCATCCTTAAGAACAATAATTTGATTCGGGGTTTATCAAGATGATATTTGTGCTTTAAAAATAAAAATTCTTTCTTGATTTGAGTGGGATACACTTCTTCAAATTCATTATCGAGCAAACCTGCTTGTCCCATTAAAATAGCTTCTACTGTAGATATATCATTTTGATGTTTGAGTATTAATTTAAACGGAATTGATTTGGCTAATTGATAAAATGCATCTCCATTGATACTACCTCCAAATGCACGTGCAATGATCATCCAAATCATTTGAATCCAATCAAATTTATTCTGATTCAATTCATATTGAATCAAATCTGCTTTTCTTTTTAACCGATTGAACACTAAGTTTTCCTTCCATTTTTCGAGCTGCAACTCTTTTATGAAATTGATATTTTTTTCGCAAGGAATGAATTGTTTACTGCGTAAAAGCATCTCATATTTTTGAAGAATTAATTTGGGTACAAGTGATTTTAATTCGAGTGTTGGAAACGGAAGATCTAATTCTAGATCATGTTCCCAAACAACATGAAGGATTACATTATTATAATTATTGTCATTACTGTGTCCATGCAATTTCCAATCGGATGTTTTTACATGAATTTCAATACTTCCAATCCAGGTGGTGTTTGCAATTATTATTTTTCCATTCAAAAAATCCGGACCCTGATTATCATTTTTATTACCAGGTTGAATAACGATCAAATTATTCAACTCTGTTGTCAGCAGATTCATTTTATTAAACAATTGAAATTGCCAGATATACTGCAGGAGATTTTCATTCATACAATTGATGTTGGTAGGATTACTTATAAATAGATTATGATTACAACATCAACTTTTTACTTTAGTTGATGAGAAAAAATCGATGCAAAATAATGATCAATAAAATTTTATAGATGGGGAAATGCACTTTAAGAAAAAGTAATTTTCTTTTGATGCAAGAAGAAATAAACTTAATATAGATTCTGTAATGCCTGAACTACTCTGCTAACAGGTAGTCCCATCACATTGTAAAAATCACCTTGAATTGATTTAATACCAACAACGCCAATCCATTCCTGAATTGCATAAGCACCAGCTTTATCGTAAGGCTTGTAATTATCTACATAAAATTCAATCTGCTCTTGGGTGAGCATATGAAAACTTACAGTTGTAATATCTGAAAAAAGGATTTCATTTTCTTGATGTAAAATTGCAACCCCTGTAATGACTTCATGAGTATTACCGGATAATTCATTAATAATGCTGATTGCATCAGCTCTATCTTTAGGCTTTCCAATTACTTTTTGATTACATACCACAATGGTATCAGCAGCAAGAATGGGCATTGAATTACCATGATTATCTTTTATAACTTGTGCTTTATTTTTAGCAATATGAATAGCGATTTCTGAAAAAGACAAATCAGAAGGATAACTTTCATCTGCATCACTCACTATTACATCAAACTCAATTTCTGCCCATTCAAGCAGTTGTTTTCTCCTCGGAGATTGTGAAGCCAAAATTATTTTATCGAGATTCATAATAATTTAAAAAATAGCATGGACAATATCCCCATTAACATGATCAATTTAAGATACCCGCTGAGTTGATTATAATCTTTGGATGTGTTTGCCTTAAATAGTTTTTTAAATACCATCACTAATGGCAGAACTATAAATAGTATGGAATAGACTGCGCTTGGCCACCAACCTACTTGCCATGCATAAATCTGAACTACGAGCAATGCAGCAATACATACTACAATCCATACGGCAACAAAAACTTTTGTAGCAGAAACTCCCATTTTAATAGGCATAGTTTCGCATTTGAATTGCGCATCACCATGCATATCCTCTAGATCTTTTACCACCTCTCTAATTATGGTCATTACAAATGCAAATCCGGAGTACAACATGGTAAGTTTAAACAATTGTTTGATATTGTATGGATAGATGTGGATAGTCCAACCTTTTAGATTGATTAAAGAAGCACCTGCAAAAAAATAAACAACAAATACCACCCAAGCTGTTAATGCGGAGATGACAATATTCCCAAACAACAGTTTCTTTTTATATTTCGTAGAATAAAGCCACAATAAAAACACACAAACGATATTGATTATGAAGATGATCCATTTTTTAGTAATGATGCTAACCATTAAAGCAAACAGCACGCCTAACAATGAAAAGAGTAAATGTAATATTATCGTCCATCTTCTTTTTATTATTTTTTCTACAACTACCTTGTCTGGCTTGTTTACATTATCTATATGCAAGTCGAAATAATCATTAATGATATAGCCTCCTGCAGATATGAAGAATGAAGACATTAACAAGAACAAAAACGGCATCTCAGGCTTCACCAACTCCATCATGCTAAAAGACTCATGCGAAAGAACAATACAATGATAGAATAAAATTTGAGTGAGTAAAATAAAAAGCAAATTGGGCCATCGAATCAATTTAAAAAATGCAACGATTAGCTTCATTTGTTTTGTTTATAAAGGAGCAGAATTATTTTGATGATATTTCAGAATGTAAATCCCAGTAACCATTTAGTTTCAATACTTTTTCAATCACATCTCTTACACATCCTTCACCGCCTTTGTTTGGTGAAATATAATCGGCGATTTGAATAATATCAGAAACTGCATCTGAAGGGCAACAAGCTAATCCTACAGATTTCATGACTTCATAATCAGGAATATCATCACCAATAAATAAAACTTGTGCTGTTGATACACCATAATGAACCATTTTATTTTTGAGCAAAGTTGCTTTGTCTTTAACCCCCATATTGACATCTTTAACACCTAACTCCTTCATTCTGTTTTGAATGGCTCCTGTATCTGCAGCTCCTGAGATTACCACCACATGATACCCTTTTTTTACTGCTAGCTGTAATGCATAACCGTCTTTGATATTCATATTTCTAACCCAGTCAAGCGAAGGCATGATCCATAATTTGCCATCAGTAAGTACACCGTCAACATCCATGGCAATCATTTTAATCGGCTTGAATTTTTCGAGAATATTCATAATTGTGACCGTTTGGAAGGTTTCAAAGGTTAGAGTTGTTTGTGGTTTATTGTTTTTTGTTTGTGGTTTGTGGTTTGTGGTTTGCGGTTTGTGGTTTGTGGCTTTTCGTTGTTGTCGAATTTCAAATTGCAAAATCTTCATATCAGATTATTGCTACAAAGTCACTAAGTAACGCAAAGAAATCAATTAATTAATCAACAAATTTTCAAATTTTCAAATCAACCAATCAACTAATCAACCAATCAACTATTTCTGCCCATCTCTCCATTCATACACCCAAGTACTTTGAATCATCTCTAAATGACCTTCATTGCTTTCTTCTGCTTTGCCGGAAAAATTGGGAATCTCCATTACCCACTTATGCAAATCGGTAAACCTGATTCTGTAAATTTTACTTTCTCCAAAATCATCGCCAAAACGATCGTACAACTTCATAGCAATATCTTCGTAATCATTCCAGTGAATGGGTGGTTCAAATGTCATATTCTTTTATTTACTTTTTTATTCTCCTAAAAATTGAGTTTGATCGGGCAAGGTAACTTCAATTACTCCGCCACCTTCATTTAATAAACATTGGCATCCCAACCTAGAATTTAATCGAGGATTTACGGCTCTGTCAATAAAATCTTCTTCCTTATCTGAAAGCTCCTCAACAAATGACTCTCCCTTATCAATATATAAATGACAAGTACTACAAGCACAAACGCCTCCGCAATTGTGGTGCAATTCAATTTCATTTTTCAAAGCCACTTCTAAAATAGATTGGCCTGATTCAATATTTTCTAATGTAATCGGCTCTAATCCTTTTTGCTCAAATCTAAACGTAATCTTATACATACTTCTTTAATTTCGAAATGCAAACCTACATGAAAATACTAATTCGATAAAATCTGTAATTCAGCTATTTAAAGTTTATCCACAATATTTGTTTACTTTGCATAGCATAATTACCAACCCTAATTAAACACAAATATGAAATTGAATACTTTTATTGCATCTATTGTTTCTTTTTGCATACTGTTTATTTCATCTTGCGAAAATAATAAATCAACTTCCAGCGAAAATCCTATTGTTCTAAAAAATGACAAGCCTAGAAGTAAAAAAGATACCACATTAATCGAAAACGCCCCTATAATCAATATAGCAGATACAGTAGCTTTGGGATTTAACATCATATCCATAAAAGACAGTGCTTCTAATGGAAAAAGACTGAGCACCAAACTGGATATCATCTACAAAGAAAGACTTGAAGAAATCATCAAAAAAAATAAGCTCAATAAAACCGGAGCACCAATTGCCTGGTACAAAAAGCTTAAAGCACCTTTTTACTTTGAAGCTGGAATCCCTGTTGATAAAAAACCAGGTAAACTTCCAAAAGGTATTGTATTTAAAAAAATCAGCAAAACAAGAGTTATTGTTGCCCATTATTTTGGGCCTTATACCGAAACTAACCTAGCTTATCAGGCTTTGAAAGACTGGCTCAAAGATGAACATAAAACCCAAAGCGGTGAAGCTTATGAAGTATATGTTGGCAAAGCTTTGGATGAAGATGGCAAACCTGTTGACCCTTACAAAGTTCAAACGGATATAGTTATCCCTTATTATTAAAATTGATGATGCTGTTCGACAATTTCAGATAAAGCGCTTTCAATTCTGGATAGTTGTTTAATAAATTCAAATGCTTATCAATTGTTTTTGCGTCATTTCTAACAGCAGGTCCGGTCTGTACTTTTGATGGTGACAAATAAGCTATTCGGGAAGCGGTCTCTTTGATTAATGGTTTCAACAAACCAAAATCTAATTGCTCCATTTTGCAATAATTTTCGGCTAAAGCATATAAATGATTGGTAAAATTATTTACCACAACGGCAGCCATATGAGTTTTCATTCTGAATTCTTCATCAACAACTCTTACGTCTTTTGAAATATTAATAGCTAATTCTGATAAAAGATTCAAAGTACTTCCATTATTTGCATCTATCAGCATTGGCATTTCGGGTATATCCTTCATTTCTTTCCTTAAAGTCTGTAAAGGATAAATTACACCATAATTATCGGACACTGATTTTAGAATATCTTTTGAAACTGATCCTGCAGTATGAAATACAGGTTTATTATGGACTTTTAAAAAATGAAGACAATCAGTTATGGCGGCATCAGACACTGATACAATATAGATATCTGCTGTAATATCAATCAATCCATTCAAGTCCGAATGCTTTGCCCCCAACTCCTCAGCCAACAATTTAGCATGTGCTTTGTTTCGACTTGCAATCTGTACAATATTATATTGTTTCTGTTTTAATAATCTCCCTAAAACAGATGCGGTATTACCTGAACCAATTATGGCTACATTCATCATTTTTATGATTGTTTTAGATGAACTATTTTTTCTGCTTTTGGATAAAGTTACAGAAAACAGAAATCAGTACCATTCAAAAGAATGAATCCTCAAATCAGAAAAAAAACTATTTTTTAGAAGAAAAAAAATTTCAACATCTTATCTAAACAAAAGTAAATTCAGTTGTTTTTGATCAAAAGTATTGAAAACATTGGCATTTTACCAGCATAACCCTATTTAGATTTTATTCATTAATCTATTCAATAAACCTGTATTTTTTTGAGTATTTATTTAACCTCGCTGATAGAAATTATTTGATTTTTAAAATTTAAAACTAATATTGCAATCCAATTCCGAAAAATCTGCACATTAAATAATCAGTTTTCGGATGCAAATTTTAATACAATTAAATGGCAAAAAATTTATTAATTGTTGAGTCCCCTGCAAAAGCAAAAACCATAGAAGGTATCCTCGGGAAGGATTTTGAGGTGAAAAGTTGCTATGGTCATATCCGTGATTTGGAAAAAAACGACATGGGTATAGATATCAACAATAATTTTCTCCCTAAATATATTGTACCTGCAGAAAAAGAACGTGTTGTAAGAGAATTGAAGAGTATTGCAAAAAAAGCTGATGAAGTTTGGTTAGCTTCGGATGAGGACCGTGAAGGGGAAAGTATCAGTTGGCATTTGGCTGAGGTACTTAATTTGGATCCTAAAACAACCAAGAGAATTGTTTTCCACGAAATCACAAAACCTGCTATTCAAAAAGCCGTTCAATCACCACGTACTATTAATATGAATTTGGTGGATGCGCAACAGGCACGTAGAGTACTAGACCGTATCGTAGGTTTTGAGTTAAGTCCGGTACTTTGGCGTAAGATTGGACAGAAAGGCGGTTTAAGTGCGGGAAGGGTTCAAAGTGTGGCGGTGAAACTAATTGTAGAAAAAGAAAGGGAGATTAATCATTTTGTGGCGGTCAGCAGTTTTAAAATAGAAGCTTCACTGTCAGCAACAGATTTAAATAACAAGACCGTTATCTTCAAAGCTGAAGGAACAAAATGCAACCAAACAGAACAAGCTGAAGCATTTTTAAACAGTTGCATTGGTGCAGATTATACCGTTAAAGACATACAGGTTCGTCCAGGCAAAAGAACACCCGCAGCTCCATTCACCACTTCAACATTACAACAGGAGGCGAGTCGTAAATTAGGTTACGGAGTAAGCAAAACAATGTTGCTGGCACAAAAGCTTTACGAAAGCGGTAAGATTACTTACATGCGTACCGACAGTGTTAATTTGAGTGACACGGCAATGGATGGTATTAAAAACGAAATCAACAAAAGTTACGGAGAACCCTATTTACAAGTTCGCAGATACAAAAACAAGAATGAAAGTGCACAGGAAGCACATGAGGCGATTCGTCCTACATATATGGAGAATCACTCTGTAAATGACCCTGAATTGAACCGCTTATATGAATTGATCTGGAAGCGCACTATTGCTTCGCAGATGAGTGATGCAGAGTTTGAAAAAACAACTGCGAAAATTGATATCAGTACCAATCAACAGGAATTAACCGCAACTGGAGAAGTATTGAAATTTGATGGCTTTTTGAAAGTTTATCTTGAAAGTACAGACGAAGAAGAAAATGAAGAAGAAGGTGAAAGCAGATTGCCTAATTTAACTGTAGGGCAAAAACTAGCTTTCAACCAAATGACCGCAACAGAAAAATTCACCAAACACAGTGCAAGATATACAGAAGCATCCTTGGTAAAGAAGATGGAAGAATTGGGAATCGGCCGCCCGAGCACTTACGCTCCTACTATTTCTACCATCATCAAAAGAACTTATGTTGAGAAGAAAGACAAAGAAGCGGTGAAGAGAAATTTTAGAATCATTCGATTAAAAAATAATGCCATTGAAAAAGTAACTGAACAGGAAAATACAGGTGCAGAAAAATCAAAACTCTTTCCAACAGATTTAGGATTGGTAGTAACTGATTTTTTAAACCAGCATTTTCAAAATGTAATGGATTATTCCTTTACAGCAAACATCGAAAAAGAATTTGATGAAATAGCTGATGGAAAAATGGTTTGGAACAAAATGGTGGGTAGTTTTTATGCTCCTTTCCATACCGGAGTAACTCATACTTTAGAAACTGCTGAAAGAGCTGTTGGGGAAAGGACTTTAGGTGTTACGGAAGAAGGGAAACCATTAATTGCTCGTATGGGCAGATATGGTCCGATGGTACAAATTGGCGCTCAGAATGATGAAGAGAAACCCAGATTTGCAAAACTAAAAGCAAGCCAAAGCATTGAAACCATAACCTTTGAAGAAGCATTGGATTTATTCAAACTACCCCTTCAATTGGGTGAACACGAAGGAATGGAAGTTGCTGTAAATATTGGAAGGTTTGGTCCTTATGTAAAATGGGGCGAACAATTCATTTCAATTCCCAAAGGTGAAGAACCAACTGACGTAGATTTAAAAAGAGCAGTTGAAATCATCACTGCTAAACAAGTTGAAGATGCTCCGATTGGTTTTTATAATGAAATACCCATCACAAAAGGAAAAGGAAGATTCGGTCCTTTCATCAAATGGAATAATTTATTTATCAATATACCAAGAGCTTACAATTTTGATTTGTTAACACAACAAGATTGCAACGAGCTTATTGAAAAGAAAATAGAAAAAGAAGCCAACAGATATATCCAACAATGGCCTGATGAAAACATCTCAATCGAAAATGGAAGATGGGGCCCATTTATCAAGTTTGGTAAAAAAATGCTGAAATTAACCGGACAAGGTGCTAACGGAAAATATACTCCCGAAGAGCTTGCAGTAATTGATTTAGAGAGCATCAAAAAAATGATTCTCCAACAAGATCCAAAAGCATTCGATAAAAAAGCAGCAGCAAAGAAAAAAGCTGCGCCTAAAAAAGCGGCAACCAAAAAAGCGGTGAAGAAGAAGTAAAATTGGTTTGTTGTTTGTTGTTTGTCGTTTGTTGTTTGAATATTGGTTGACTTTGCGGCACTTTTCGCCTTTGCGTCTTTGTGGCAACAATTTGATTTGAAAATTTGTCGATTCGATGATTCGATACTAACAACAAACAAAAAACCACAAACAATGTAAACCTACTGAACCTTTTGAACCTATTGAACCTACCCAACCCTTGAAACATTTTTTTTCACTTTCTCCTCAAAAGTTTGTCACGCCTGTGGAAAATTAAAAACCTCCTCCGTTCAATTTGTTTCCGATATTTAATTTGTTTAGTAAAATAACATTTTAAACCGTGCAAGAAAATAACGAAATAAAAGCGCTTTTGCATTTAATTGACGACCCTGATGAGGATGTATTCAACAGCGTTAGTGATAAGATTGTTTCCTTTGGAAAAGATATTATTCCCAACCTTGAGCATTTTTGGGATTCAGTTAAAACTGAAGAAGTTCAGGAAAGAATAGAGCAACTCATTCATAAACTTCATTTCAGGGACCTTAACCATGAATTTCAGGAATGGCTCAATTCAAACGGAAGTTTATTGAGTGGTTCATTGATTGTTGCCAAATATCATCATCCCGATATTCAAGCCCATGTTGTATTACAGGAGATTGAAAAACTCAGAAGGAATATCTGGCTAGAGCTGAATAACTATCTCACTCCAATGGAGAAAATTAGCATACTCAACAGCATTTTTTACAATTACGCAAAACATAACGGCGTTGAAGTTAATTATGATAATCCTGATTTGTTTCTGATTAACAAAACACTGGAAACAAAAAATGGAAACGCTATAAGTAACGGAATACTTTATCTTATTCTATGTGATTTACTGGATATTCCCGTAAGTGCGATACATATTCCTCAGCAATTTATATTGGCTTACTTCGACGATCATTTTGATTTCCTCGATCCTAATGCCCTGCCAGCACAAAAAATTTCTTTTTACATCGATCCTATTTCCGGACAAATGTATTCAACTAAAGATGTTGAAAGTTATTTCAATAGAATTTCAATAAAACCTTCATCCTCTTATTTTAAGCAGATGAGCAATAAGATGATTATTAAAACTTTGCTCATTGAATTGAGTAAATGTTTTGATGACGAGAACAACAAATACAAAATGGAAGAATTGATTTCATTATCTGAATTGATTGTTTTATGATATACCATGTAACTACAAAATCCCAATGGGAAGAAGCTATATCAAAAGGATTTTATGAAGTTGAATCACTTCAAACAGAAGGCTTTATCCATATGAGCAAAATTGATCAGGTTGAAGGAGTATTAAACAGGTATTATCAAAATGTGCCTAATTTGGTATTGTTGCATGTAGAGGAAACAAAATTAATTGCAGAAATCAAATTTGAATTATCTCCATCTGTAAATCAAGAGTTCCCACATGTATTTGGCGCCATTAATATTGATGCAGTTGTAAAAGTTGAAGCTATAAATTAATCTGTTTTATCTCTTACCACAATAAGATCTTTTAAATCAACAAGGATTGGCATCACTCCAACTTGAAGCATTGCTTTCTTTCCTCGCAGTTCCTTAACAGTACCCACTTGTCTGTTTTGTTTCATTTTCACTTTACTACCCACTATTATTTCACCTTCTATTTCATCATACTTTTCATTGATCTTTTTTTGCTGCTTCTCATGTTTGAATTTATCCTTTTGCCCCATTAATAATGCTTGTATCATTTTAACCACGCTATCTTTATCTTCTGCTTTTCTCCATTCAACAACAAGCGATTTTAATTTGCGCTCCATCTCTTTCAGGTAATTGATTTTTTCGGAGGAGATGGCATTTGATAATTTTAATCTTTCTGTTTCCTGCAAATGTTTTTCTTTGTTCAAAACATGCTGCATTTCTTTTTTCAATTGTTCGTTTTCTCTCAATAACTGATCTAATCTTTTTCGTTCCTGAGTAATTTTTTGTAAATCCTGCTCCGACTGGTTCAATAATTTATCCAATTGAAAGTGATTTTCATCAACCAGTTTTCTTGCTTTCAGTATTAATCTTTTATCTAAACCAATCCTTTCTGCAATCGAAAATGTGTAAGAACTCCCTGGAGATCCAATCTTTAACTGATAGAGAGGCATCAGCTTTTCTTCATCGAACTGCATGGCACCATTGATGATTCCCACAACTTTACCAGCCATCACTTTCAAATTAAGATAATGTGTGGTAACAATTCCAAATGCATGCTTGTGTGCAAGTTCTTCCATGATAACTTCTGCAAAAGCACCGCCTAAATTTGGATCACTACCACTTCCCAATTCATCAATAAAAAACAAGGTCTTGCCATTTGCATTTTCAATAAACTCCTTCATGTGAGTCAGATGCGCAGAATAAGTACTCAAGTCAAACTCAATACTCTGGGTGTCGCCAATATGAATCATCAACTGCTTAAAAATCCCCATTTCACTATCGGGATGAACAGGCACCAGCAAACCACTCTGCATCATTACTTGCAACAATCCAACTGTTTTTAAAGTAACAGTCTTACCTCCAGCATTGGGACCACTAATTACCAATATTCTGTTTTGCTCATCGAGGGTAAGATTTACAGGAATTGTTTTCTTATTGAGTTTGTTATTATGCAACAACAACAAAGGATGAAAAGCTTTAACCAGTTTTACAATAGCTTTATCGTGAACCAATGGCAAATGACCTCCTATCTCCTGAGCAAATTTTGCTTTTGCGGCTACAAAATCAAACGCTCCGGCTATCTCATAATAACTTTGCAACAGAGAAGCGTATACTGATAACTGTTGGGTTAGATTTCTGAGAATTCTGTATACTTCTTTTGATTCTTCATTCTCGAGCGAAAAGATATCATTGTTTAAAGCTGTGGTTTCTTCAGGCTCAATGAAAGTTGTTCTTCTGCTATCACTTTCAGCATGCATGATTCCCTTAATCATTCTTTTCTGCTCCGCATGTACAGCCAACACTCTCCTTCCATTCATAAAGCTTTCTTCTATATCTGCTAAGTATCCCTGCTTATTTAACTTACTTACAATTTTATCAAAAACCTTTCGTAACTCATTACGTTTACGATACAAACTCATTCTGATATTGGCGAGTTCTTCGCTAGCACTGTCTTTTACCACTCCTGCTTCATCCAAAATTTCGTCAATTAGAATTTTGATTGTCTTCTCAAAATAGGACCCGTCTGTGATAGAAGCCATTGCAGAATATAAGGTTCTTCTTTCTTCATCAAACCACCTGAAAATATGCTCAGCATTATTGGCCAATCTTTTTATCAATAGAAATTGTTCTCCGTAAAGTACCGCTCCTGGAATAGACAATAACTTCAGTTCTTTAGATATACTTATTGAAAAATCATTAGGAAAATAAACACCGCTGTCTAAAAGCGTTTTGTATTCATGAGTCTGATTCAATTCATTATCAATGAATTCTTTTTTGGTATGAATACGGAGTTGGCTGGTTTTCAACTTAGCATATTCAGTCTTACACAAATGACTAATTTGCTCTTTGATTTTATCAAACTCAAGTTGTTTTAATGTAGTGGAGGGAAAAAATCTCATACTGTTTTAATCTTTGCTTGCTTCTACTTTTAATTCTTGCCAGGGTGTTGAACCATCATGTACTCTATTGAAAAGTAAACTTGATGTACTTTGAATTACAATTTCTGCTGTGGTGTATACTTTGCAATTGTCTAATAGATGTCCACCAATTGTTTTACCGGTACTGTCGCTAACGCTGATATGCAGATGAGACCCATTGGAGGATAGTGTTCCAGTTAAACTTACAATTTCAAAATGACCGGAATCTGAATGTGATATTGTTTGATTAGCAAATCTTAAATGATATTGAGTCAAACTTCCTACACAGGTAACCATCCATCCTGCTTTTATATCGTGATCATTTACATAATTTTGAATAGACTGCTTCAAATCTGAACCGGGCATCAATCTGAATACATGGGTTTGAACTGAATTCATATTATTATTTGTGGTTTTGCAAGAATAGACGACAACAATACAAAACAAAATGAATAATTTTATGTTTAGATTTTTGGACAATTTTTGTGTTTTTATAAAAAGAAAGCAAGATAGCAAATTCAATTATGCAAATAGAGATAGCAACGTTAGGTAATGGTTGTTTCTGGTGTACAGAAGCCATTTTTCAGCAATTAAAGGGCGTTTTAAAAGTTACTAGTGGATATTGTGGTGGCCATATGCTCAATCCAGATTATAAATCTGTTTGTACAGGAGAAACTGGGCATGCCGAATGTTTGGAAATTGAATTTGATGCTGATATTATCAAATTTGAGGATTTGCTCGAAATCTTTTGGAAAACTCATGATCCCACAACATTAAACCGACAAGGGGGTGATATCGGAACACAATATCGCAGTGTAATTTTTTATCATAACACAAGCCAACTCGAAATTGCGAAGACTTTCAGAGAGCAATTGGAAAATTCAAAGGTATTCTCTAATACCATTGTCACTAGCTTTGAACCAATATCGAAGTTTTATCCTGCCGAAGATTATCATCAAGGATATTTTTTAGAAAATGGACATAATCCCTATTGTGAGATGGTAGTTCGGCCAAAAGTAGAAAAATTCAAAAAAATGTTTTCAACTTCTTTAAAATAATAACTCAAACTATTAAATACCCTCTTTTCTCATCAATAATTTCTTACTCTCATATTATATTATTGTTATACATATAGATTTATTCAAAAAAACTTGTGAATGGTGATTTTAATGTTAATTTCGCGTTTTAAAGAAATCATCACCATTTAATAATTAATATTTTTATATATGTACAACTGTTTTAAAAATTTATTTTCTTGCTTAACATTTGTTTTTTGCCTAACTATTTTAAGTTCAAAAACTTTAGGACAAGGATCTAAAACTTTCATTTCTGGCTCCTATATTGTTGATATGGGTCAACATTCAGGCACATTAGCAACTGATAAAGCTAAAGAGCTCACTCCTTGGGGCATGATTTACGACCTATTAAAAAACTATAATGTACCGGTATACGTTGTTATAAATGCAAACAAAACAAAAGATGGTATCGATTTTAATTATAATGGTATCAATTACAAAGGGGGAACTTTCGTAATTGATAAACAAAATATATCGACTGCCGTATCTGCTAGAATTACTTATTGGAACAACCAAGGAATGGTTGGAACTTATACAAATTCTAATCTTACTTTAAACACTACTTTTCGTTACACAGTTGTGCCAACATGGACTTTAGATAGAGATAATTCCAAACTAGTTACTCCTTACTTTACAAATGCAAAAATTCCAACTACAGCATATAATACTTTATTGCCCTCTCAATTGAGTGCTTGTAATGATATTTTCGTTATGCCCCATGCAGATCCTACATGGGCAGTTCATGGAAATTTATTCAATTGGAATTTACAATACAAAGGAGCTATTTGGTTAGGTTGTCATGCAGGAAGTGCTTTACACAATACATACAACCCTGCTAACATCAGTCAACAAATGAATTTCTTGACAACAAAAACTTTAACTGCTGGTACAAATATTACATTACCTTCTGCAAACTCAACTAATTACTCTCAGAATTCACTACAAATATGGGACAATCATTCAGATCCAACAGCTCCTTATACTACATGTAATGGTAGCATTGCGAGTGGTTCAATAGCAAATGGAGCTGATCCAGTTGCTCAATATATTGGCACAACTGATGCCTCTCATAATAATGGTTCTGAAAGAAGTTATGTTCCGGCAAAAAATCAAACTTGGCTTCCTTCAACCAAAATAATTTGCTATGATGCTTCATCTCCAAATGTACCCTCCATTTCTAATGGACCTGACGTTTTAATTGCATACGGCAGAGCTTTTGGAGATTCAAATAGAGGACTTGTGATGATGGAATCCGGACATGATCTAAATAAAGGAACTACTGGAGATGTAGCAGCTCAAAGAGCTTTCTGGAATTGGAGTTTCTTAGCTGCCCAAGACAAAGCAATAAAAATCAATAGTTTGTCTGGCTTACCTATAAATAGCATTGTTCTATCTAGTGGAACTTATAATTTATCTTTAAATTATAGTACAGCTGGTTCAGCAAATTCTAATCTTACTTTTACTTGGAGTTGTATACAAACTAACAACAGCTTAAGCTTTGGCACATTTACACCAAATGGCAATAGCAATTCATTCAATACAACTTTTTCTCCTACAATTGTAACCAGTCCAACAGATGTAACAATTCAAGTTGTGGTTACAGATGGTTGCGGACGTCAATCATTTGAAAGTTTTCCTCTAACTATTGTACCAAATGTAGTAACTATATCCGGTAAGGTATGGAATGATACCAATAGAAGTGCAAACAATTCATTTAATAACATTTATACTACAGGTGAGCAAGGAACAAATGCAAATAATAGTTTGTTTGCTTATTGTTTAGATCAAAATGGATTCGTTATCGCAAAGAGCGCAATTTCTTCAAATGGTGATTATAGTTTGAGTAACATACCTTCAATGACCAATGGACTCTCTCTAATTTTAAGCACTGTTAATGTTTCAATTGGTACCTATTCTCCAACTGCAATAATAAATAGTATTGGATGGATTAACACAACCCCATTAATCAGATCTTCAATAAATACACTTGCTGTTGCTCTAACAAATATGGATTGGGGTGTTGATGCATTCCCGATAGCTAATAATGATATTTTTGCTCCTGATCAAGATACTCCTTACAATGGCAACGTGTCTTTAAATGACTCTCTAAGTGCAAATAATGGAAACATTTTCAGTTTAGTTAGTGGCCCTTCTCATGGCACCATAACTTTTAACACTAATGGCACTTTCATTTATACACCTGCTCCAGGATTTACTGATATCGATACTTTCTACTACAGTTTATGCGACGCAGACAATGACTGCAGCACTGCTATGGTTAGATTGATTGTTCAAGCTGGTGGAACGACTCCTATCACTTTAACTTCTTTCAATGCAAGATTAGCTAACAATGAAACTGCTGTGTTAACATGGAATGCTCAATCTGAAATCAATGCCAATCGTTATGAGGTTGAAAGAAGCGAAAATGCAATCAGTTTCTCCAACAGAGGAAATGTAGCTGCAATTGGATCTCCAACTAGAAGTCAAGATTATATTTACAATGACGCATTAAATACAAATTCATTCGTTGTTTACTATCGATTGAAAATGGTTGACAATGATGGATCATATAAGTATTCAAATATTGTCGCTCTAAAGCTAAAAGATGAAGGAACCTCACTCAACACTTATCCAAATCCATTTGCATCTAACATTAAAATCGAAATTGTTAGCCAATTAGAAGAAATTGGACA
>JAIXWH010000035.1 GCA_027484165.1 Chitinophagaceae bacterium
GCACTCTATCAGAAAGTTGAAGAAGCCAAAAAATCATTGACCGATAACCTCACCCCCTGGAACAGAGTACAATTAAGTCGTCACCCTGACAGACCCTATACCTTAAAGTATATTGAAAAGATGACTACTAATTTTATTGAACTGCATGGCGACAGAAACGTAAAAGATGATAAAGCCATGGTAGGCGGGTTTGCTCAACTGGGAGAAAAAACCGTAATGTTTATTGGACAACAAAAAGGTTACAACACCAAATTGCGTCAGTACAGAAACTTTGGAATGGCAAACCCTGAAGGATATCGTAAAGCCCTTCGCTTAATGAAACTTGCCGAAAAATTCAATAAACCTATAGTAACTCTTATTGATACCCCTGGTGCATTCCCAGGTTTAGAAGCTGAACAAAGAGGACAAGGTGAAGCTATTGCCAGAAATATTTACGAAATGATAGGACTTAAAGTGCCTGTTATCTGTGTTGTTATAGGCGAAGGTGCAAGTGGTGGAGCTTTGGGTATTGGAGTTGGCGACAAAGTAGTCATGATGGAAAATACATGGTACACTGTTATCTCTCCCGAAAGTTGCAGCAGCATCTTATGGCGCAGCTGGGATAAAAAAGAAACAGCCGCTGAACAACTCAGACTAACAGGAACGGATATGCTAAAATTTGGCTTAGTTGATAACGTTATTCCAGAACCATTAGGAGGTGCACATTGGGACTATACTCAGGCAGCAGAAAATCTCAAAAATTACCTTATTCCAACAATAAACGAACTTGAAAAAATTTCAGTACAAAAAAGAATTGATAACAGAATTGAAAAGTTTGGGAAGATGGGTTTTTGGGAAGAAAAAGAAACCAAATAGTCAATACAAAAAACAAATTAAACAAGAGTCAAACAAACATAATGCTTAAAATTGCAGTATTCGGAACAGGACATTTAGGGAAATTTCACTTAAACAATTGGAAAGAAATAGAAGATGTTGAAATTGTTGGATTTTATGACCCTAACGAAGAGAATGCTATTGCAGTTGAAAAGCAATATCAAATCAAAAGATATCTCAAAGCCGAAGAGCTAATTAATGCTTGTGACGCTGTTGATATCGTAGCTCCTACTATATATCATTACGAACTTTGTGAAATGGCTCTGAAAAAAGGCAAACATGTGTTTGTTGAAAAGCCATTAGCTAATTCAATGGATGAAGCAAAGGAATTAGTAAAACTTGCAAAAGAATCAAATTTAAAATTTCAGGTAGGACATGTTGAAAGGTTTAATCCTGCTTTTTTAGCGTTGAAAGGCCATCAACTTGAACCCATGTTTATTGAAGTACACCGTATAGCAGAATTCAATCCTAGAGGAACAGATGTTAGCGTTATTCTAGATTTGATGATTCATGATATCGACATCATATTACACTTGGTAAAAAGTAATGTAAGTTACATTTCTGCAAATGGCGTAGCTGTCATGAGCGATACTCCTGATATCGCTAATGTAAGAATTGAATTTGATAATGGCTGTGTAGCCAACTTAACAAGCAGCAGAATCTCGTTGAAAAAGATGAGAAAAATCAGACTCTTTCAGAAAGACGCTTACATTGGAATAGATTTTTTAGAGAAAAAAACAGAAATTATCAAAATGGATAATGATGATAAAGTTGATTTTAGCTTTGACATCGAAACCAATCATGGAACAAAAAAAATTGGCATATCCAACCCAAAAATAGAACCTGTAAATGCTATCAAACTTGAGCTACAGGAATTCAAAAACGCAATTATAAATAATACAGAAACTCCAGTAACGATAATAGATGGATACAGAGCAATGGAAGTTGCTCATCTTATTCTTGATAAAATAAGCAACCATCACCAATAAGTACAATTGGTTGTTGAAAATAACATTCGTGAATCAACCTCGATTACATATTAGCTGGTACATATTTGCAGATGTAATCATTTCTATTTTCACTTGGATTAATTTTTATTATCTAAGAACCATTATATACAATTATTCTTTTCACATACCTCCTGGTTTTTACATTGGACTTATTCTTTACACAACAGGATGGGTCTTTCTGCATTTTATTACAGGAACCTATCATTCATTTTATCAAAAATCAAGAATTGCAGAACTGATAAAAACATCAATTGTATGTATAATTGGAAGCTTGGCTTTGCTGTTCTTTTTTATTTTAAAGAATCCACAAACCAATAACAACTCCTATTATCTTGAATTTTTTGCACTTTTTGGCCCTGTGTTTTTATTCACAACTATTTTTAGAACCATCTTATTAACCTTCACCCATCATCAAATAAAAAAAGGTGCTGTTTATTTTAATGCATTGTTGATTGGGACAGAAAAAAAAGCTCAGAGTTTTTATCTGGAATATATTCAATCCAATAAAAATAGTGGCTTAAACTTTGTAGGATTTATTTCTACTGAAGGAAGCGCCAAATCAATTTTGCCTCAATCGATAAAAATATATTCCAGTCTATCAAAACTTAAAGAAATCATCAGTAACGATAAGATTGAAGAAATTGTTATTGCACTTGAAAAAAAAGAACGCGATTTAATCAGTAATATTCTTGAACAAGTTATTGACCAAGATGTAAACATAAAAATTGTTCCCGACAAAGTTGATATTATTACAGGTGCTTTAAAAACAGACAACATCATGGATGTTATGCTGATAGATATAAACGCAGGCATGCTTCCTGAATGGCAACAAAACATCAAAAGAGGTATTGATATTGTAGTTGCATTAATTGCCTCTGTTTTACTTTTGCCCTTGATTTTATACACGCTGATTAGAGTCTTATTTTCTTCAAAAGGTCCGATATTTTTTGCACAGGAAAGAATAGGCTACAAAGGAAAAGCATTCACCATGTTTAAATTCAGATCAATGTTTGTTGATGCTGAGATAAACGGACCTCGGTTGAGCAAATTAAACGATGAACGCATTACTGCCTGGGGAAGAAAAATGAGAAAATGGCGACTAGATGAGCTTCCTCAGTTATGGAATGTATTAAAAGGAGAAATGAGTTTGGTTGGACCAAGACCAGAAAGAAAATTTTATATTGATCAAATATGTGCAATAAGACCGGAATATAAATATATGTTCAAAGTAAAGCCCGGAATTACCAGCTGGGGTATGGTAAAATTTGGTTACGCATCTTCTGTTGAAGAGATGGTAGAAAGAATGTCACACGATTTGCTTTACGTTGAAAATATCTCTCTCCTCTTGGATTTTAAAATAATGATACACACATTAAAACTCATCTTCTCAGGAAAAGGCAAATAATCATTTTCAGATATCAGATCTTCGTATTTTTGAATAAACCTATTGGAATTGAAAGCTACCATATTTATTTTTCTGTTGTTTACAGCAAATCATACAAAAACTATTTTAAATCGGTGCTCAATAAAAAGTTATTCATGAAAAACATTTCATTCAGTATAGACCTTCGAAAAATTACTTTTAAAAATCTAATTCCTGAAATTGCTTTTTAATATTGAAAATCATCTACTTACCATATGAAAAAATAGACAAATCAAAATGGGACCATTGTCTTCAACAGTCTATAAATAAACTCATCTATGCCGAGTCTGTTTATCTTGATACCATGTGCGCGCAATGGGATGCTATTGTACTTGATAATTACGATGCGATTATGCCTTTACCCTGGAGAAAAAAAATGGGTATTAAATATTTATATCAACCAGCATTTCTTCAACAAGGAGGTATCTTTTCAAACAAAGAGCTTCCCAATGAAATCATAGAAGCATTTATTGACAAGGCTTCTCAACATTTCAAGTTTGCAGAACTTTCTCTTAATTTTTTAAACACTATTGAGTACAAGTCGAATTCACCATTTTCAATCAATCTCAGAAACAACTTTATTTTATCTCTCGAAAATAAATTCGAAATCAATATTCAAAACTATAGCAACGACTTCAAAAGAAAGCTCAAAAAGACAGATTCATCGAATTTATCTTATTTCAAATCAACAGATTTTAAAGAAGCTATACAATTTTATAAAAAAACCTACAAAGACAGAAAATTAAATGTAACAACCAAAGACTACGCTAATTTTGAGAAGCTTTGCAAATTTTACCAGAATAAAAAAAGAGTGATTATCAGAAAAGTGGTAAATAATCAAAATAAAATCATGTCAATTGTATTAATGCTGAAAGATCAGAACAGACTTTATAATTTACTTCCTTGTGTAACTGAAGAAGGAAAAAATATATCGTCAAATTATTTTCTCTATCATTCCATTATTGAAGAATTTTCCGGAAAAATACAGACTCTGGATCTGGAAGGATCAGATATTAAAGGGATTGCTGAGTTCTATCAAAAAATGACAAAGACAAATCAACCCTACCCTTTTATTAAATTCAATAATTTGCCGAGAGTGGTTAAACTATTGAAAAAATAATCAGCTTAATAGTTTTTCAGCAATTACAATATCAATTGGGAAAGTGATTTTTATATTATTTATTTCGCCTTCAATCAATTCAACTTTATGTCCTGAGTGCTCCACCACAGACGCCTCATCTGTAAATGTATCCTGATATGGAAGTTCATATGCTTTGAGCAAAATATCACTTTTAAAAACTTGTGGGGTTTGAATTAATCTGATGTCACTTCTGTTTACTGTGCGATTAACTCCATCTTCAACAATTCGAATACTATCTTTTGAATTTATAGCAGGAATGGCAGAACCTAATTCAAAGGCTTGATAATAGCATCTTACAATCAGATCACTTGACACCAAGCACCTTACTGCATCGTGAACAAATACTACGCTATCGCCTTCGACTTTATTCAATCCGTTTTTAACAGAATGAAATCTAGAAGAACCTCCAACTGTGATTAAAATATTTTTATTCGCAAAATATGATGATACAATTTCGCTTCCGAGCCCTACATAATCCTGAGGCAAAACAAGGATGATATGAATGTCATCAAATGCTTCTAAAAAGCTCTTTATGGAATAGTATAAAACAGGTTTTTCATTTACAGATAAAAATTGTTTGGGAAGTTCTGTATTCATTCTTGTTCCACTGCCACCCGCTACTAAAACTGCAAATTTTTTCATTAGATAACTCTTATCAATTTATTTTGAAAAA
>JAIXWH010000033.1 GCA_027484165.1 Chitinophagaceae bacterium
GGAATATTTTGATCTAATCCATTTATAATAGCAGTCAATGACTCTTTCATTTTCAACAAGGCCTGTAAATGCCTTGCATTGGTAACTACTGTATTATCTGTATTTACATCGTTGTTTACAGAAGACTCATATAATTTGTCTTTTAACACATCAATCCCTTTATTCTCTTTTGCAGAAATTGAAATCACATGATTATTCAATTCGATTTCTTTTAAATCCGATTTATTACCCACCAACAAATATTTAATTCCTGCATCTTCAAACAATTGAATTTGTTTTTTTAATTCTTCTGAAGTTTCAGTATTGGAATCAAAAATATATAACACAATATCTGCCGAATTCATTTTCTCCAAACTCTTTTCTATTCCGATATTTTCAATGATATCCTGCGATTCTGCTCTGATGCCTGCAGTGTCTATCAAACGAAATAAAATACCGTTGATATTTATCGTTTCTTCAATAGTGTCTCTTGTGGTTCCGGCAATTTCACTTACAATCGCGCGATCTTCATTCAACAAACAATTTAATAAAGTGGATTTTCCTGCATTGGGTTTTCCGATGATGGCAACACTCACTCCATGCTTTATCACATTACCTAATTGAAATGATGTGATTAATTGTTTTGTAGTGATATCAATATCCTGAACGAGTTTATAAAATTGAGTTCTGTCTGCAAACTCAACATCTTCTGTTGCAAAATCTAATTCCAACTCTATTAAGGAAGCAAATTTGATCAATTGCTCTCTCATGTTTTTCAACTGATGAGAAAACCCACCTCTAATATTTTGTATCGCCGTTTTTTGAGATGCTTTTGTATTTGATGCGATCAAATCAGCAACGGATTCTGCCTGTGTTAAATCTAGCTTTCCATTGATGAATGCACGCTGGGTAAACTCTCCTGGCTTTGCCAATCTTGCGCCATACTTTATGCAGGTATTGATGATTTGTTGTTGTATGAAAGGGCTACCATGACCGCTGATTTCTATCGTATCTTCTCCAGTATAACTTTTAGGTCCTTTGAATAAGGAAAGTACTACCTCATCTATCACTTCTGTACCGTCTTTTAATAATCCAAAATGTAATGTATGCGAATCTTGTATTGAGATTTTCTTTGAAGGAAATAGTTGATCAATAATTTCAAATGCCTGAGTTCCACTTAATCTGATGACACCTATTGCAGCAACTCCCGGTGCCGTAGCAAGCGCCACAATCGTATCATCCCAACCCGATAATTTGTTGTTCATTTTTCAAAGATATAAATGATAAAATAGTAAATGAGAAATTTCAGAATGAATCTCAAATTATAGACAAACTAACATCTTGAACCTTTTAAACTTTTTAAACTTTTCGGTAAAAACAAAAACCTCCCGTTGTATACGAGAGGTTTCTTTTGAAAAGTATTGAAATTTTATTCCTGCACCACCCATGTAATAGGCTGGCGTTTGTATGCAATTACATTTCTTCCATTTTGTATTGCTGGAGTCCATTTACCTGATCTTTTAATAACACGTATAGATTCTTGTTCCATTCCATAACCATGGCTGGTTTCAGCAACAACATCACTTACACTTCCGTCTTTTGCTACAATAAATCTAACCACTACAGTATATGTTCCTGCAGGTGCTCCATTATTTCCCGGTGTTTCGCTGTCTAAGTTGCTAGTCAAAAATCTTGCCCATGCTCTATTTCCACCCGGAAAATCTGCTTCAACCTCTACTTTTGTAAAGATTTTATTTTCATCATCATCCCTTGGCAACTCAGTATTGTTTGACTCAACAGGAGCTTGAACAACCTGTTCCTTATTGTCACTTTCAACTGTTTTTGTGCTAATTACCTGATCTTCCTTAATCTCCTCAATCTTTTCGTCAGGCTTAACTTCTTCATCTTTAACAATTACCGGTGGAGTAAATTTAACTTGATTCACTTCCGGTGGTGGTGGTGGAGTTGGCGGTGGTGGCGGAGGCGGTGGTGGTGGCGGTTCATCTTTTTTAATTTCCGCCATTTGGGTATCCAACACGTCAATCTCACTTTTTTGAGAATACTTGTCAATTAAATTTGAGCTTATAAATCCAATAAAAACAATCAACAATAGAGATCCAGTATAAATCAAAGACTTTTTTAGTCTTAGGTTATAGCTTCTCCTTAATTCATATGCTCCATAGGATTTATTTCTGTTCTCAAAAATAATATCGAGTAAATCTGACTTAATCATTTTATTTACTTCCATAAAAATCTTTTTATTAATTAAGATGCTCAGAATTTATTTTATTCCGTTAGCTTCTTCCGTTTTTTTAATTAACAATTGCTCTGTAGGTGTCATATCTACTTCTGCGTAATGACCAGGAGGAACTGCACAAATACTCATTTCATCCAGAATATCAATTGCATTTTTAAAAGTAGATTCCTTATCTGATTTAATGATGTACATCAAATCATCGATGTTAGTTGATTTCTTCTTTGCAACTATAATATCTCTGATTTGTTTAAATGTTGTACTCTTGAATTGCTCGCTTAATTTATCTGCTTCCAACTGACCATAATAATAGTAAACCTGGTCTGCTTTTCCAAGTAATATGGTCATAGCTCCAGAGTTTTTAACTTTTAATTGTTGTGTTGAATCATCATCTTTAGGCTCGTTCATGTTCATTGCCGTAGACTGACTCATGGTAGTTGTAAATACGAAAAATGTAATCAGCAGAAATCCTAAATCCACCATTGGAGTCAAATCAACTCTTGTAGATAATTTTTTTCCTTTTTTAACGCCGGGTCCTTTTTTGTGTCCGCCACCCGACGAGGTATCCATTTCTGCCATATCGGTAAATTTATTTTTTTATTAGATTAATTTGCTTTTGGTGGATTTAAGTACAGTTCAGATCCTACTGGAACTGATTCACCATTGGTAACAATTCTAAACTTGTAAATTTCGTTTTTCTTAAACGCTGTTTTAATACTTTTAAATTTGGGATAAAACGCATCGTTATCTCCTTTCACCAATAACATTTCCTGTAACCTACGTTGATCAGTACCCGCATAAACATTGGTAATACTTTTCATCCAGTCAATTAATTCATTATTGGTACTATCTAAAGGAATACCCGGCAATTTGTTTGGTGGTATTTCAGTCGCCATGTTTAATGAACTTTTGATTTGACCGAATGGCATTCCTATAAAGGCTGATTTTTCCCATTTTTTTAACTCAGCTGCTGTAAGATTTAATCCTTTAAGTGTGTTGATATTACTTAAAATATCAGCTTTTTCAGTTTCATCTCCCAACATTAAAAACACTCTTCCGTCTTTAGTTAATGTAATTAATATAGATTTATCAGGAGCCGCTTTTGCCGAAATTGAACTTGGCGGTGAAACACTAAGTACTTCTGGTGGTTTTTGTTTTGTTGCCAAAATGAAAAAGGACAACAATAAAAACGCCACATCGCACATCGCAGTCATGTCGATTGTCGTACTCTTTCGTGGTATTTTTAATTTAGGCATGATGAAATTAATTTTTGATTTACTTTAATTCTGATTCTGATTTGCTCTCAATAATTATTTATACTGAGTAGCGAATGATTGAGTTAAAGTAAATGAAGACTCATCTATACCATAAGTAATAGCATCGATTTTTGTGGTGAAAATATTGTAGAATACAATCGCAAATGCAGATGTACCAATACCTAGAGCTGTGTTGTATAAGGCCTCAGAGATACCTACAGATAATTTACTAGCTGCAGCACCACCGCCACTGTCTTCTCCCAATGCAGAGAATGAACGAATCATACCTAATACCGTTCCTAATAGTCCCATCAAAGTTGCAATAGATGCAATTGTTGATAAAAACACCAAGTTCTTTTCTAACATTGGCAATTCCAATGAAGTAGCTTCTTCTACTTCCTTTTGAATGGCCATTACTTTTTGATCAGTACTTAATTGATTATCATTAATCATTTCTTTGTAACGGTGCAATCCTGCTTTCATTACATTACCTACCGAACCTTTTTGTTTATCACACTCTGCGATAGCAGCATCAACATTTTTATTTGACAAATGCATTTGTACTTTCTGTACAAATTCGTTGTTGCTTCCTGTACCACTTGCTTTTTTAATGGTCATAAATCTTTCGAAAACGAAAGTAATCATGGTTAAAAATGATCCAATCAAAATAGGAACGATAATACCTCCCAAATACATTTTACTTAATGCTGTTTTTGGAGCATCTCTTTCTGGCCAAAATCCGCCATTTTCACTTCCAACTCCAAAATTGGAACCTGCTCCTAAAATGAATCTCCAAATGATGTAACCAGCCAACAAACACACCACTGGTGCCAATAATGAAATCATGTTGTTTGATTTGTTTGCTTGTGCTGAACTAGCTGATTTTGTTGCTGCCATAACAATCTGTTTTTTAATTTGTAAATTTTAATTTTTAATTAATAAAGTTCTATAAATCAATGACCGATATCATCTTTTTACAATTGGACGACAAGTTAATAAAAAAAAATTAGGATTGATGAAATTCTCACAAATTTTCAATTTCTTAACTTACAATATGGGGATTTTTTGGGGAAAGCTTTATTCATAACGCAGTGCAACGATAGGGTCTAGTTTAGATGCCTTTACTGCCGGATATAACCCCGCCAGTAAGCCAACTAACGTACATACAAAAATGCCTGATATTACCCAGCCCCATGGAATAACAAATCCTGTATGTAATAACACTGCTACTAAATTACCAAGCAGTATACCTGATAAAATCCCTGCTACTGCTCCCATCAAACTTATAATTATAGATTCAAATAGGAATTGTGTTTTAATGGTTGCTTTTGTAGCTCCTAAGGCCTTAGCCAATCCTATTTCTTTTGTCCTTTCATTTACCGCAACCAGCATAATATTCATTAAACCAATCGCCGCACCAATCAGAGTGATAAAGGCAATTCCAATTGTTCCTTTTTCCAAAAAGCCAAGATTGGTGAGTAAGCTTTCTGCGATGCTGTCGCTTTTATCGATATAAAAATTATCGCTTTCTTTTATGGTTAATTTTCTGATTGGCCTGAAAACTGCTGTAGCCTCTCCTATCGCTAAATCCATCTTTTTCAAATCGTGAACTTGTACCGCAATATTATAAGTATTGTTTTGCGTAGCAAAAATTCTTCTCACATTGTTGTAACTGGTAATGATTATTCTGCTGGTATTAAAAAAAGCACTTGACCCTTTATCTTCCAATACAGCTATCACTTTGTAAGGAATATGATCTACCCTCACTAATGCATCAATTGCTTTTGCATTATTTTCAGGAAAGAGTTTGGAGGCAACGCCACTTCCTATCATACATAAATTAACGCCCGACTGCACTTCCGAAGAAGTAAAATTTCTTCCATAAGCAATTTTGTACCCATTTAAATCTAGATAATTTTCATCTCCACCATATACATTCACATCCGGATTGGTTTTATACTGATTGGTATTTACAACAATTCCAGCAGGCCCCCTCAATGCTATACTAACTTTTGCGCCAGGGAACTCGAATCGATTGTTAAATGCTTTTGCTTCTTCTAAGGAAATGGGAATACTTAGATTTGATTTTTTTTCCTGCAATGATTTTTTACTAGTCTTTTGAGCAGTTGACTTGCTTCGGTGACCAAAATTTAAGGTTCTTTCTTTGAAACGAATGCTGAATGCATTTGCCCCCATTGTAGAAAAACTCGATGTCAAACTATTGCTTGCCGCTTTGATTGCAGTTATTATTAAAATCAGCGCAAAAATTCCTAATGCAATTATAATAACTGTAATACTTGTACGCAATTTATTTCCAGCTATATTTTTCCATGATAATGCGAGTGAATCTCTGTAGGTCATATGATACAATTAGTCTAAGATAGATGTTGAAGATGCTAATAATTACAACCTAATCCAATGATAGTAATTATCCCAATTAACGATACATCCAGCCAATAATAATTTCAGGATAAATACCGATGATGATAATCAAAGCTACAATAATAGTGAGCATTACTTTGAAACGCATTGTGATTGAAATGTCGTTAATCACCTTCTGAGCAGCATCTTTGAAATAGATCGCTTGTATAACTCTGAAGTAATAATAAGCACTTATAGCAGCGAATAATACAGCTGCAATAACCAGCCAAAATTGTTGACCATTTTGAACTGCAGCCATGAGCATGAAAAATTTACTTTGAAATCCGGCGGTTAAGGGTACCCCAGTTAATGAAAGTAAAAACACCGTAGCCGCAAAACCCAACAAAGGTTGCTCCTTTGCCAAACCATTAAACCCATCTATTGTGTAATCTTCCATTTTTGTTAGTATTCCAAATAATCCAATTGTAGCTAAACAATAAGCTGCTGAATAAAGCAGTAAACCCTCTTTTGCTTTATCATTCAATGCAAATAAAGCCAATAACATAAAACCGGCCTGCGCAATACTTGAATAGGCAAGCATTCTTTTTACACTTTGTTGAAATACTGCAGTTATGTTTCCTATCAACAATGTTGCAATTGTAATTACAACAATCAGTCTTTGCCATTGATCCTGCATTTGTCCGAATGCATATTCAAACAATCTGATGAAAGCAAAGAATCCTGCCACTTTAACTATGGTACTCATAAACGAAGTGAAAACCGTTGGTGCGCCATCATACACATCAGGGGTCCAGAAATGAAAAGGAGCAGCAGAAACTTTGAATGACATCGATATCAACAAAAATAAAAGTCCTACTGCTATCATGATAGGCATATTACCCATTCCAACTTGAATTTGATCAATATAAAATGAGGCATTAGGATTTCCTCCGTAAATAAAAGCAATACCCATCAACATGATTCCTGTTGAAAAAGCACCCATTAAAAAATATTTCAGTGCAGCTTCATTACTTTTCAAATTACGTTTGTCACTTCCTGTTAGTATGTACAAGGGAATTGAAATGATCTCTATTCCAATAAACAACATCAATAATGTATTAAAGGTTGCTACCAATCCAATTCCACAAAGTATAAAGAAAATTAAGGCAAAATACTCTCCAACATGCTCGCCTACTTTTTCTATTTCAGATCCACTTAATAAAAAATAAATCAATGTTGAACCAAAGGCTATTGTTATAAAAAACAGGTTGAAACTGTTCATTCGCAACATATCGTGAATGTCGAATTGAAAAAAAGAATTTCCTGATGCTGATTCCAGAATGTTTGCAGCGATAATAGCAATCAAACCTGCTATTGCAATGTATTTGTGTAATGACTTGTTTTTGATAAAAGCACCACAAAACATCATAATCACCCCACAAATTGCTGATAATATTATTGCATTCATAATTAACTATAACTATTTTAAAGTACTATTGAACACTGACAACCATATTGTTTACAGCTTCTTTAGTAAGTTCAATTAATGGTTGTGGATATATTCCAACAAAAAATATAATCCCAACTATTATTATTAATACCAATTTTTCATTCCATGAAACATCTTTAACGTCCGTTGTTAATGAATTTACACTTCCATAAAATACTTTCTGTATCATGTTAAGTGTGTATACAGCAGAGAGTATAATACCAATTCCTGCAACTGCTGCCATCCAATGACTAAAATTATACAGACCGCTAAACATTAAGAATTCCCCTGCAAATGCATTTGTCAATGGAAGCGCAATGTTTGCAAGTGCAATCACAATAAATAAAATGGTTAACACTGGTGCCGAATGTGCTAATCCACTGAGTTCTGATATCTTTTTTACTCCAGTTCTTCTTTCAATGATATCTATAACTACCCACATTCCAATAATGTTGATCCCATGATTGAACATCTGCATCATGGCTCCCTGAACACTAATTTGATTCATGGAGAAAATGGCTGCACTCATTAATCCAATATGCGCAATGGATGAATAGGCCACTAGTTTTTTGATATTATCTTGCATCATTGCAATGCAACTTGCATAAACAATTCCGATCACAGATAAGATAACAATCAGCTGTTTGAAATGAGCGGATGCTTCTGGAAATACCGGAATCAACCAACGCATCGCTCCAAACAATCCCATCTTAACCATAATACCACTAAGGACCATTGTAACTGATGTTGGTGATTGATTGTAAGCTTCTGGTTGCCAGGTATGAAAAGGAAATATTGGCATCTTTATAGCAAAAGCGATAAAGAATAAAATAAATAACCAGTTTTGCTCGCTTGCTGATAATTGAACGGTGTAAAATGCACTCATTGCAAAGGAATGTGCTGAAGTTGTACCATCTCCAAATGTTCTTCCTTGTGTATGCAAATACACATAGATGATTCCAATCAACATTAACAATGAACCTGCGAAAGTATACACAAAGAATTTGAAAGTTGCCTGAATTCTTTTTTCTCCTCCCCAAATACTGCATAAGAAATAAACAGGAATTAATGCCAATTCCCAGAAGAAATAAAAAGTTAATGCATCCATTGCCATAAACACACCCATCAAACCTGCTTGAGTAAGCATCATCAATCCATAAAATCTCGAAGGATTTTCATATTTACTGTTTGACGTTGAAATAAATATTAATGGGAATCCAATAGCAGTAAGTAATGTCAATAATCTTCCAGTACCATCCAATCCAACATAATAATTAGCGCCCATGTATTTTAACCATATATAATTTACATGGTTATAGCTAAGGTACTGCGTGTCATTTGTAAAAAACAAAGTTGCAACGGATACCCCTAAAATCAAAAGCGAAAAAATAATAGCACTATTTTTCGCGCCCCTTTCATCTTTTGAAATGAATGAAAATGCTGCTGCCAATAATGGAAGCCAAATCAGTAAGTCCGGAAATGTAATATAATTACCCAATGTATTTATTTTTTATAAAAATAATTGTATGAAAAATAATAAAAGCATGCCGATAACCATTAGTAAAACATAAGCCCCAACCTGTCCGCTTTGAATCCAGCGTAGTTGTCTGCCTCCATAATTAACTAATTTACCCACGCCATTTACCGCTCCATCAATTATTTTGTTCTCAATAATTTTATTAAAAAATGCTGATGTTGATTTCAAAGGATTTACAATTGCCATTTGATACAATTCATCAACATACCATTTGTTTTCTAACACCTTACCCAATCCTTTGGATTCCCCTTCGATTTTATAATTTTTAAATCGCATCCAGGCATAAATAATGGACAATAGAACCAATCCAGTGGATAATCCCATCAACATATACTCTGTAGTGTGATCCAAATGATGTGCTTCAGCTTTGATCACTCCAGCTAAATATTTTCCTAAATGATGACTTCCTCCTAATGATTCAGGTACTCCAATATATCCTCCAATTATACTTAAAATAGCAAGTACAATTAAAGGAATAGTCATTGCTTTAGGACTCTCATGCAAGTGATGTTCCTGTTCGTGTGTGCCACGGAAGCTTCCTGTAAATGTGATGATGTATAATCTGAACATATAAAATGCCGTCAATAAAGCGGCAAATAACGCTAATGCATAAATGTAGGGATTGTGTGCAAATGCTCCTGCTAAAATTTCATCTTTTGAAAAGAAACCTGAAAAACCTGGAATACCTGCAATGGCGATACAACCTATTAAAAAAGTGAAACTGGTAATTTTCATATGCTTATGTAAACCTCCCATCTTTCTGATATCCTGTTCTCCGCCCATTGCATGAATTACACTACCACTGCCTAAGAACATTAATGCTTTGAAGAATGCATGTGTCAATACGTGAAAAACAGCAGCTACATAATTTCCAGTACCAAGTGCCAAAAACATAAATCCAAGCTGACTAACGGTAGAGTATGCCAGCACTTTCTTAATATCGTTTTGTTTGATGGCAATTGATGCTGCTAGTAATGCAGTAGCCAAACCTACAATAGTAATAACAACTTGAGTTTGATGAGCCATGGAAAATAATACATTGCTTCTTGCAATCATGTAGATACCTGCGGTTACCATCGTTGCTGCATGGATCAATGCACTCACAGGTGTTGGACCCGCCATCGCATCTGGCAGCCAGGTAAATAAAGGAATTTGTGCACTCTTTCCGGTTGCACCCACAAATAAAAGCAATGTGATACCCGTTACGTCAAATGCAGATAGTTTAGCCAAATTTGCAGCAGTGAATAATTCATCATACTGAACAGTTCCTACAACTGCAATCAACCAAAATAATGCTAACAAAAAACCTAAATCACCAATGCGATTCATGATGAATGCTTTTTTTGCAGCATTGGTATAGTCGGTATTTCTGAACCAGTATCCAATCAATAAATAAGAACATAAACCAACTCCCTCCCATCCAATAAACATAATCAAATAATTTCCTCCCATTACCAAAAGCAACATAGAGAAAACAAACAGATTTAAATATGCGAAATATTTTGCAAAATCTTTTCCGTCTTCGTCATGCATATACGCAGTTGAATAAACATGAATTAAGAACCCAACTCCGGTAATGATTAATAAAAACAAAGCAGACAATTGATCTATCTTGAAATCAAAAGTAATTTTGAAAGCATTTAATTTTATAAAATCAAAAAGATGAATAGTTTCATTATGATTGCTTCCTATTTGTAAAAAAACAACTACACTTAAAACGAATGAAATCAGAATCACTCCACTTCCAATGATACCAGATAATGATTTGGTTAATTGTTTACGTCCTAAGCCATTAATCAAAAAACCAAGCAAAGGCAGCACTGGTATTAACCACACTAATTGTAAAATATTATTCATAACACATTGAAACAATACTGATTTGTATTGTCTGTTTTAGTTTTTTAGTCTGTTTAAAAAGTTTACATCAACTGTATGCACATTTCTGTACATCATTACGATAATAGCCAACCCTACACTTACTTCAGCCGCAGCTACAACCATGATGAAGAAAACAAATATCTGTGCATCGCTTGCATAATTAACCGATGCTTTAGCTGCTGTGCTTAATGCATGCATTTTTGAAAAAGCAACCAATAATAAATTTACTGCGTTCAACATCAACTCCACACACATGAAAATGATGATGGCATTTCTGCGAACCAATACACCAATAATTCCAATGGTGAACAAGGTTAAGGCTAATGCGATATATGATTTGATGTCCATACTTTTATTTTTAATCTTTTTTCCCAATAACAACAGCTCCAATCATTGCACTTAAAAACAAAACACTGCTGATTTCAAAAGGAAGAACATAATTAGTGAATAAATTTTTTCCCAGACTTTGGATAAGTCCTGCATCTCCAACTTTCATTTCAACCAATTGCTGCGTATCAATTTTCATGATAGCTGATAAAATGATTAATAACAAACATCCTCCAGATACCACACCAATTAATTGTAATCTGTAGTTTTTAACGGGTTCTGTTTCTTTGTTCAAATTCATCAACATCACCACAAAAAGAAAGAGTACCATAATAGCACCAGCATATACAATGATGTTTACGATTGCCAAAAATTGTGCATTCATTAAAATGTAATGTCCGGAAATGGCAAAGAATACAACAATCAGCCACAATACACTGTGTACAGGACTTTTACTGGTAATCATCATGATTGCACTTCCAACAGCAAGCAACGACAATAAAATAAATACTAATGTTGTAATGTTCATTTTAATATTAATTAACTGATTCTCTTTTGGGTCTGTTTCCTAAAGCTTTCTCATAAGCATCCGGATTTTCTTTTGGATGCGGAATGAGCAAATCAGTTTTATTATAAATAAATTGTTTACGCTGATAATCTGCAGGAGTAAAAGTTTCACTCAAGTATATTGCATCTTTAGGACAAGCCTCTTCACAAAGTCCACAGAATATACAACGCAACATGTTAATTTCATATTTAGCTGCATATTTTTCTTCTTTGTAAAGATGCTCCTCTCCATTTTGTCTTTCAGCAGCTTCCATTGTGATAGCCTCTGCAGGACAAGCCACTGCACACAATCCGCAGGCAGTGCAATTCTCTCTACCCTCTTCATCTCTGTTTAAAATTTGTAACCCACGAAATACAGGACTGAAAGGCCTTTGCTTTTCTGGATAATTGATAGTCGGTTTCTTTTTAAAAATATGACTGAATGTAATCAGCATACCTTTAAAGATAGAAGGCAAATACAAACGCTCAATAAAACTCATCGGAGCCCTGTTTACTTGCTTTGATTTATTTGTTAATGCTTGCATTTATTTTAATTAAAAAATTTAAAAGTCAAAATTTTGAAAACTGCTTCTAAAAATTTTACTTTTTACTACTTTCCAAAATATAAAATCACTCCTCCTGTTGCCAACATATTAAACAATGCCAACGGAATCAAAATTCTCCAACCCAAGTGCATGAGTTGATCATATCTGAATCTTGGAATCGTCCATCTTACCCACATGAATAAAAATATAAAACAGATTACCTTGCCCATTAAAGCAGCGATGCCTACTAATGCTGCAATATTTGGCGAAAGCAATGCTTCATTTACAAAAGGCATATCATAACCTCCAAAGAACAAAGTGGCCATAATCACACTGCTAATAAACATATTGATGTATTCAGCAAAAAGATAAAAACCTAATTTCATTGATGAATACTCTGTATGATAACCGCCAATCAATTCATTTTCTGCTTCAGGCAAATCAAATGGTGTTCTATTACATTCTGCAAATGCGCAGATTAAAAAGATTAAAAAACCAAGAGGCTGGTTGATAATATTCCAGTGTGTTTGTTGTTGCTGAATCACCATTTCTTTTAGGCTAAGCGTTCCCGTTACCATCAATAAGGCAATCATTGAAATACCCATTGCCAATTCGTAACTGATAATTTGTGAGGCCGCTCTTAATCCGCCCAATAAAGAAAACTTGTTGTTACTTGCCCATGAACCAATCATGATTCCATAAACACCTAAGCTCACCACACCAAATACATACAACACGCCAATATTCACATCCGTAATTTGTAAGGCAACAGAACGACCAAAGAATTCTATCTTGTCTCCCCAAGGAATCACAGCACTCGTCATCATAGCCGTCATCATTGCTAACGCTGGTCCAAGAATAAATAAAAACTTTGAGGAAAAATTCGGAATAATTTCTTCTTTAAAAAACAATTTCAATCCGTCTGCTAATGGCTGCAACAATCCAAATGGGCCAGCGCGATTGGGGCCTCTTCTGTCTTGCAGAATAGCAGCTACTTTTCTTTCAGCAAAAGTGGTATACATAGCAATTACCAACGAAGCGGAAATCACTATTACAATTAAAATTAATTTTTCTATAACCAACGCAAGATCTATTGCTTGTAACATCATTTTATTTTTAAAAATCACTTGATTTTGCCGGGCCATCCAATTCACTCAAGTGAACATTTGGATTATTAACTCCACTAACGCTATGAATATCCATCAATAATTTAGGTTCAACACCATTCATTACTTCTTTCACTGTTTCTTTTGGCATTTCTAATTGCTGATACTTATTTAAACCGATTACAGAATGGCGACTGATTTTTGTAACCCCTTCAATGGTCCATGATTCTGTTTTCTTGGTTTCAAATCTGCAGGTGTTGCAAATCCATCCGGGTTTCCCATCATAACTTTGCACTTCTCCCCACTCATCTTTTCTTGCTGTTACTCTGAATACTTCTTCACCTCTTAACCATAATGTTGCCTTACCGCAACAGCCTGGTGTTGTACAATTACGATGAGCATCCATAGGCTTGGTAAACCAAACTCTGTTTTTGAATCGGAAAGTCTTATCAGTTAATGCTCCAACCGGACAAACATCAATCATGTTTCCGCTGAAATCATTATCGATTGCTTTTGAAATATAAGTAGAGATTGCTGCGTGATCACCTCTGTCAACAATACCATGAACACGTTTATTGGTAATTTGATCTGCAACATAAGTGCAACGATAACAAAGAATACACCTTGTCATGTGCAATTGAATGTATGGCCCAATATCTTCTCTTTTAAAAGTTCTGCGGGAAAACTGATAACGAGTTCCAGCTTTTCCATGTTCGTATCCTAGATCTTGCAAATGACACTCTCCCGCCTGATCGCAAATTGGACAATCCAAAGGATGATTTAACAATAAAAATTCAACTACGCCATTTCTAGCATCAGTCACTTTTTCACTGGTAATATTTTTTACCACCATGCCGTCCATCACTCCTGTTCTGCAACTGGCAACTAATTTTGGCATTGGGCGAGGATCTGCCGCAGATCCTGCAGCTACTTCAACTAAACAAGTACGACATTTACCACCACTTCCTTCCAATTTGCTATAATAGCACATTGCAGGAGGAGTAACATCGCCACCGATTTGTCGTGCAGCATTTAATATAGTTGTACCCGGAGCAACATCAATGCTGATGTTGTCGATGGTAACTTTTATTGTTTTTATTTCTTCAGACATATTTTATATAAGTCAAAATTCGAAAATCAAAAGTCAAAACTTTGTCCTGTTTTGCTTTTAATATTATGGTTGCAATAATTTTTGATATCTCTTCAGCATGCATTTTCACTTTCCCTACACCGGCACATGAATCGGATCTGCATAATGCCTCAAACCAAAATTCTCAGTCAAACACTTTTCAGGATTATTTACATGCCATTCAAACTCATCACGGAAATGCCTAATCGCAGCAGCCACCGGCCAAGCTGCAGCATCTCCCAAAGGACAAATCGTATTTCCTTCAATCTTTCTTTGAATATCCCAAAGCAAATCAATATCACTCATCTTACCCTTACCCTTTTCAATACTCAATAATATCTTTTCCATCCAGCCCGTCCCTTCTCTACAAGGACTGCATTGTCCGCAACTTTCATGACGATAAAATCTTGCTAAAGTGTAGGTATGTTTCACAATACATTGATCTTCATCTAAAACAATAAAACCGCCAGAACCCATCATACTTCCAGATGCAAATCCTCCATCACTCAAGCTCTCATAGTTCATCAATCTCTTTTCGCCTTTGGCTGTAGTCAACAATAAATTAGCAGGTAAAATAGGAACAGAGGATCCACCTGGTATACATGCTTTTAGTTTTTTGCCATTGGGAATGCCTCCGCAATATTCATCACTATAAATAAACTCCTCAACTGAGATAGTCATGTCTATTTCATAAATGCCGGGTTTATTAATATTACCACATGCAGAAATCAATTTTGTTCCAGTTGACTTACCCACTCCGATCTTAGCATATTCTTCTGCACCGATATTCATAATAGGAACAACAGCAGCTAAGGTTTCAACGTTATTCACAACTGTAGGGCATCCCCACAATCCTTTCACCGCAGGGAATGGGGGTTTGATTCTGGGATTGCCTCTTTTACCTTCCAAGGATTCCAATAAAGCAGTTTCTTCACCGCAGATATATGCACCTGCTCCACGCTGAACATACATTTCACAATCAAAACCGCTACCCTGGATATTTTTACCTAGCCATCCATTTTGTTTGGCTTCCGAAATCGCTTGTTCCAAGATATCTGTAATCCAATCATATTCACCACGTATGTAAATGTAACTTACATTGCTACCTAGCGCAAACGAAGACACGATCATTCCTTCAATTAATATATGTGGAATGAATTCCATTAAATATCTGTCCTTAAAAGTGCCGGGCTCGCTTTCATCAGCATTACAAACCAAATAACGGGGAACACCATCAGGTTTTGCCAAAAAACTCCATTTCATTCCTGTTGGAAAACCCGCGCCACCACGACCTCTCAATCCACTTTTCTTCACTTCTTCAACAATATCATTAGGTTGCATTTTCAATGCTTTTTCAACACTACGATAACCGCCTTCGCGACGATATACATCGTAATGACGAATACCTTCAA